>DATAGL010000001.1:0-4661 GCA_036263755.1 Chitinophagaceae bacterium
CGAAAGCGAGGAGCCGGCCCCGGTTCCGTCGCTGTTGATGAACTGCTGCCGGTAAGCACCTTTCCAGGCGGCCACTACCGGGTCCAGCTTCGTGTCCATGATGGTCACCACGTCGGTCAGGTACTTTTTCCATTTGGCCGCATCGGCGCCGGTGTAGTGGGCCAGGATCTCCGCGTCGGTGGCGCCGGAGCCGTTCAGCAGGTAATCGAGTGCCGGGAAACCCTGCACCTTGTTGTTGGCCAGTTCTTCCAGGTTATAGGTACCGCTGCTGATGTGGCTGCGCAGCAGGGTCACATCGGTGGGGTAGATATTAAAGTAATTGCGCAGGAGGGCCTGGTCGGCCGGACCGAAATGAAACAGCTCCACCCCCTGCCAGGCGAGGTAAGCGGCGCGCCACTGGGCCCGGAGTTCGGTCAGCTTGCCGGCGTCGGGTGCTGCGGCAAAGTCTGCCGCGGCCGCCTGCAGCTCGGCAAATTGTTCCTGGAAAAGGGAAAAAGAAGGAACGATGATGTTATCCGCCACGTGGGTGAGCAGGGCTTTCCGGTCGAAATCACCGGCCGGACTGTCGGTTCCGCCTTTTTTATCACAGCCGATTACAAAGGCACTGAGGGCAACCAGGGCGGAAAGGGCAACAAGGATTTTGCGCATAACGGCTCTTCTTTTAACGGGAATAGAGCGGCAAAGGTAGCCGCTCTATCTTCCAAGGGTTTGTTAATTACGTTTGATATTATGAATGGCTTGCTTTGGTCGTCGGATCTATATTATAAAGAGTGGCAATCTCGTTCCGCACTTCATCAATGATGGCAGGCGTCAGGCTGTAAAACCCTTTGGTACCGCCGATAAGCTTATTCAGTTGCTCATCGGATTTGGCTACGCTGATCTTACCGCTGGGGCCGAAACGAAGCGCATAAACAAAACCGGCCCCTTCGCCAAAGTTGTGCATGGCTACCGCCGGATCAGAAGCCAAGGCTTCCTTGGTTCTGTTCAAATACGAAATAGCGAAAGTAGCGAGGGCTTTCTCCACATGTTGCCGGATCAGGGCCACCTGAGCGTCGCGGGTGGCATTGTCATTATTCACCACGGCGGCGCGTCCTTTCAGCAAGGCTACATACAGGTCAGCAGCATTACCAATAGGGCGTACATAGGTTCCCAGATAACGCTCCAAGAAGCGGGCAGGATCTGCAGGGTTAGGGGTCGGGTATACCGCATTTTTGGTGAGGTAACCATAAGCCTCATCCCAGCTGTGCTCGCGGGCGGTATAGAACTTGCCGTCCACCAGTTTCGTATTGTCGAGGGACAGTTTTTCCGTTCCAAGGTATACGTTCAGCATCTGGTCCATCAGCAGGGCGCCGATCAGACCCTTCTGCACCAGCTGTCCGTATTCAATCCCTTTTTCGTCTACCAGATATTTGCTTCCGTTATTGGTAACCGCCATACCGGCCTGGCCATCAGCGGCTACTTTATCGAAGGATTGACTGGCCGTGGCCACTTTTTCCAGCCAGCCGTCGAAGCGGGCACGTTCCGCATCAGCGGCTACTGCCGAAAACGAGCCGGCAGTCTTGGCCTTCAGCTGCTTGTCGGCCGCGGCATTCAGGGCAGCCTGGCGGAACGGGCTGGCCGTATGGGCGTACATATTTTTCAGCAGAGTGGCACTAACGGCACCGGCCGGAACGCCTTTGGCAGCATGGGCACCGGCAGGAATGCGCATCACACTGTCCAGCTCGGCCATCATGTCCTGGCGCAGGGTCTGGCCGCTGAAATCGACCGTCTGGTTGCCTTGTGCATCTTTAAATATCTCCAGGTAATTGGAGGTAGCCGTCAGGTTGTTATAACTCATCTGGGGGCGAAACTGCACCCCGTTGTTCTCATCGGGATTATCATTTTTATCGCAGGCGGTAAATCCTGTGGCGAGGAGGGCCAATGCACTGAACCGGACAATCATATCTTTCATAAACCGTAATCGTTTTGCTGGCGCAAAATTGCCGTCGGATGGGGAAAGCAGTTTACGCAAAAGGGAAAAATTGGTTACGGAAGCGGGAAAAAATCCTTTTTTTAAATACAACCGGAGCTCCCGGTTGATCAGTTGATTTGTTGAATAGTTGAAAAGGCACTTTTGCTACTGCTGTGCGCCCTATGCCGCAACATTAAATCCGCCGTAACAAACGATTAAGAAAACCTCAAACCTCAACCCTTGCCTGTCATATAGGCCCCCTCCCCCTTCAACTGGTAAACTGTTCAACCGTTCAACTCTTTTCCCTTCTCGCGTACGCGCTTGTAAATCCGGATGGCGCTCATCAGGATAAGCACAAACCCCACCAGGCCCAGCAGGCCCCAGACGGCCGACAGCCCTTGCTTCACGGTGGCCAGCATCACAATGGCGATCAGGAAAATAGTGGCCACCTCGTTCCAGATGCGCAGTTGGGTCGAGGTGTAGCGGAAAACGCCCTGTGCCTGCTCCCGGAAGATCCGGTGCAGGGAAAAATGATACCCATACAGGCCCAGCACAAACCCGATCTTGACCATCAGCCAGCCGGGCAGGGCATCGAGCATGCTCCAGAGCAAGGGCCCGAACACCGCGGTCAGCACTGCCGAGGGCCAGGTGATCCCGAACCAGAGCCGCCGGCTCATGATCCCGAACTGCCGCTGCAGGATCGAGCGCTCGGGCTCGCCTTTTTCATTGGCCTCGGTCGTATAAATGAACAACCGGACAATGTAGAACAGCCCGGCAAACCAGGTAACGATGAAGGTGATGTGGAGCGCCTTGATGTAGAGGTACATGGGGGTGGGGTTGGGAATTGGGCGTTTGGAATTTGAAGTTGATCAGTTGAAGGGTTGAATGGTTGATAAGGGTCCGCCTGCCGGTGGCTTTTGTTGCACGCAAAGGCGCTAAGGGCCGCAAAGACGCTAAGGATTTTGTAACTTAGAAAGTCCCAAAAATCGTCAATCGTCAATCGTCAATCGTCAATCGTCAATCGTCAATCGTCAATCGTCAATCGTCAATCCACCAGCAGCGCCCGTTCCGTCCGCGTCTGCTCCACCCACTTCACCAGGGCCTTCACCCACAGCGGGTGCACATTCAGGCAGGGGATCATCTGAAAGCTTTCGCCGCCGGCATGTAGGAAGGATTCCTTTCCTTCTTCGGCAATCTCTTCGAGGGTTTCCAGGCAGTCCGATACAAAAGCCGGACATACCACCAGCAGCTTTTTCACGCCTTCCTTCGGCAGCGCCTCCAGGCGGGCCGCTGTATAGGGCTGGAGCCAGGGATCGCGCCCCAGGCGGGACTGGAACGAAAAAGTGAGCTTTTCCTCCGGGATACCGAGGGCGGCGGCCACTTTCCGGGTGGTCACCCAGCACTGGTGGCGGTAACAGTATTGATGGGCCTCCGAAGCCACATTGCAGCAGTCGGCCACTTTGAGGCAGTGCCGGCCGGTTACGTCTCCTTTATATATATGCCGCTCGGGCACGCCGTGGTAGGAAAACAGGATGTGGTCCCAGTCGCCCGACAGGTGCGGCCGGATGCTCTCCACCAGGGCTTCGAGGTAGTCCGCTTCCTCATAATAAGGCTTTACCACCTCCAGGCGGAAGGAATACTTGCCCTTGCGGTGCTGCTCTTTCGCGTATTCCACGGCCGTTTCGTAGGAAGACATGGCATAATGTGGGTACATGGGGATCAGCAGCACTTCCTCGAGGTCGGGATTTTTTGCCAGCAGGCCGTCGAAGGCCGTCTTCGGGGAAGGATTGCCGTACCGCATGGCCAGCACTACGGGCTCCTCCACCTGCCCGTCGAGGGCGGCGTTGAGCTGCGCCGAGATGACCATCAGGGGCGAGCCTTCATCGGTCCAGATGGACTTATAGGCCTCGGCCGACTTCGGCGCCCGGAACGGCACGATGATGCCCCGGACGAGCAGGGCCCGCAGCAGCCAGGGCTTGTCGATCACGCGTTCGTCCATCAGGAACTCGTTGAGGTACCGCTTCACGTCCTTTACTTCGGTGGAATCGGGCGACCCCAGGTTCATCAGAATTACAGCTCTTTTCATGCAGGAAAGGTTCGGCGCAAAGGTAACTACATTCCGTACTTTAAAATGTTCAACTCATCTCCGTCACCACACAACCTGATGAAAATCAGGTACCGAAATGACATATGCGTGACACAAACTTTCGGAATCGGGGGGTTTCGAAATTACCTTTGCACCGTCACAGTTGACCAACAGCAGATGGACCCGAACTACCTAAAGAACATATCGAATTTCTTCATCGCAGGGATCAATTACAAAAAATCCGACGCCTCCATCCGCGGCCAGTTTGCCATTAACAACGACCAATACGCAGCACTGCTCGGTTCCGCCCGGTCACAGGGTCTTTCCGAGCTGTTCGTGCTGTCCACCTGCAACCGGACCGAGATCTACGGCTTCGCGCACTGCAGCGGCCAGCTCATCGACCTGCTGTGCAGCCAGACCTGCGGCTCCTCGGAAACCTTTACCCGCCTGGCCTATGTGAAAAGCGGGCTCGATGCCATCGAGCACCTGTTTTCGGTAGGTGCCGGCCTCGATTCCCAGATCCTGGGCGACTACGAGATCGTGGGACAGATCAAGACCGCCGCCCGGTTTGCCAAGGAGCACGGTTTTGTAGGCGCCTTCGGCGAGCGGCTGGTGAATTCGGTG
>DATAGL010000002.1:0-3446 GCA_036263755.1 Chitinophagaceae bacterium
TCGGTATAGGCGTTGACGTTAAAATGCGTTCCCAACACTTCGATCAGGGCTTCGGCACCGGTACCGGGGCGCACATGTACCCGGAACGGCTGGCCGGTGCGTTTGGCCACTTCGAAATAGGCTTCCCCGCGGAGCTGCACGGAGCGTTCGTCCCGTGCAAACGAAGCGGGAAAGGACAGCTCGGAAGCCGTATTAAGCCAGGCCGCGCTGCCATCGGGCAGCACCACTTCCCACTGCCGGCCTTTGCCCGTAACCAGCCGGTGCGGCTGCGTCGTGGGTCTGCCCCCGGTAGGCTGGTAAACAATGCGCTGCCCCTGCTTGATGATGTGGTACGATCCCTCGCGGGCAACGGTTCCGTCGGCCCTGCCGTCGAGCAGCACCACGCGGCCGCTGCCGAGTACCAGGCTTGCTTTTCCCGATGGCGCTTCATAGGTCGCCGGGGTCACCGGCGACTGGGCCACCGGTGCAGCGCGCCGCTCCCCGGAAAGCAGCCACCAGCCGGCACTACCCACCAGGAACAGGAGCACGGCAGCCGCAGCCACCCGGAACACCGGGCGGCGGTAGAGCGGAACCACCTTTGCTTCGTGTTTCCGAATGGATTGCTGCAGGCGCTCCCGAAGCTGCTCCTCCACCACGGCGGAAGGCCCCAACTCTCCTTCGTCCCACTCTTCCTTGCCCTGCAGGGAGGCGTAGAACCGGAAAAGCTGCTGCTCCTCTTCTTCGGTGGCATGGCCTTCCAGGTATTTGTGCAACAGCGTATGAAAACGGGAGGGGGTCACGAGCGCTTTTTTTGTTAGTGCCGGTGCGGACAGGGTACCCCTAATGCGGGAGAAAAAAAAGTGAAGGATTGTTTGAACATGGGGAGCGGCTTGACTGGAAGTTGATCCGTTGAAAAGAAGGGAAAGCAGCAGAGAGAAAAGAAAATAAGCAATAAGCAATGTTCAATACTCAATGCTCAACTTTCCATATTCCGGTTACGGAAGCAGCATAACTGAAACTGTGCCTTCATCGGTACATGCGCATTGCTGATGTTTCAGGAAAAAAAGGTAAATGATGTAAATCCTTCACCCTTTCGGAGAAATTAGTCACGAAGGTGTTGCACGCATTTAATCCTTCCCCAACCAGGAAGCCCAAACCTCGAGCTCGCAGCTCGTAGCTATTAGCTCCTTATCAACCATTCAACCAATCAACACCCCCAATACTACTTATACCACCAAGTACTACCTACTCCCGCATCCGTCACCAGGTTCGCTTGCTCATCACCCGGTCCAGCTCGGCCTTCGTCATTTTGCCCAGCTCGGGATGTCCCTCGAGCCACTGGAGGAAGTCGGCTTTGATCTCTTCGGTCCACTGGCTGTCGATCTGGCCCGTGGTGTACCGGCCCGAGCGCACGCGCTCGAAGCCGAACTGGTCTTTTCGGATCACGAACTCGGCAGTGCTCACTACCTGTTCCACCATATGCGCCGGCACGAACAGCACGCCTTCGCGCTGGGCGATCACGAGGTCCCCGGGCAGCACCATGACGTTGCCGATGCGGGTCGGGGTATTCAGTCCCATCAGCACCATTTCTTCCAGGAAAGAAGGATGGAAGTCGCGTACGAACGCATTGAAGCCTTTGATCTTTTGAATTTCCTGCAGGTCGCGGGCGGCGCCGTTGAAGATGACGCCGTTGCCTGATTTGGCAAAGATGGCATTGGCCAGCGTGGAGCCCATGAGGGTACCGCCGCCGATCTTCCCAAAGCCGTCCGCCACGTACACATCCCCCTGCGTCAGCACCTCGATGGGCCAGGAATTGGTATTGCCCCTGCGTCCCTGCTGGGTGGTGCCCCGCTCCTTGATCTTCTTTTCCACGTCCGGCCGGCTGGGCATGAACTGGGCCGTCAGGGCGCGTCCCACTACCGGGGTGGAGTCGTTCACCAGCTTCCAGCCGCCTTCAAACTGGTTCAGGTACCCTTCGTTTTTCAGCACGGTCCAGGCATCGTCGATATAAATCTTTTTCGCCCGCTCGAGCCACTGGTCCGCCACTTTCGGGCGCCCGTCGGGGAACCGCTCCCCTTTCCATGCGGAGGTCAGGAAGATCAGCTCCTCGCGGGAAAGGGTCTGCCCCGCCCCTTGAAACGCACAGCAGGCAATAAGGAAAAAACAGAACGCAACATGTATCAGCTTCATATATAAAAATTGGAAAAGAGGGACGGTGCCGTTCCCCTCGCAGAAAGCCTGGGGCCAGCCTTAAGCAACACGCCCGCCCGGAAACACCTTGTCAACTTGTAAACCAGTAAACTTATCAACCTGCTCAATGTCCTTCCTTCGCCAGATAAGCTTCAATCTCCTCTTTCGACACGGCCAGCTTCTTCGGGTATTTGCCCACCCAGGCCCTGAACTCGTTCTTTATTTTGTCGGACCAGTCGCCGTGGATCTCACCCGAGGGATATTTGCTCTGCTGCAGGAGAAAGCGCTCGAATTCATCGCGCAGGCCCACCAGTTCGGCATCCTTTACCAGTCCTTCCACCAGGTGCGCGGGAATGAAGGCCACCCCGTATTCATTGGCGAACACCACATCGCCGGGCAGCACGGTCACTTCGCCGATGCGTACCGGGGCGTTGATGGCTGTAGGCGTCATGTCCTTGATGTAGGAAGGATGGTGTCCTTTGACCCAGGCATTGAACCCTTCGGTTTCCTTCAGCTCCTGCATGTCGCGCACCGAGCCGTAAAAGATGACCCCGTTGCCGGTCTTGCCGTAAATGGCATTGCCCAGCGAGGAACCGATGAGGGTGCCGTCCTTTACCTTGCCGAAGCCGTCGGCCACGTAGATGTCGCCCTTGGTGAGGATGTCGATGGGCCAGATGTTGATGCCGCCTTTCTGGGAGCGGCCTTCGGCCTTACCCTGCGCCCGTACCAGCGAGTCGAGGTCGGGCCGGGTGGGCATGAACTGGGCGGTGACCACCCTTCCGGTCATGACCTGTCCGGGCTTCAGGATGATCCAGTCCTTTTCGATCTGGTTGCGGTAGCCGCGGCGGTCCATATAGCCCCAAACCTGCTCCAGCGTGCAGTTGCGCAGCCGCTCAATGATGATGTCCGGTACTTTGGGCCGGCCGTCGGGAAAGCGTTCTCCCTTCCACTGGGCGGTCAGCGCGGTCACATACTCGGGGGCAGCGCCCACGCGCTGTGCGGAGCTGTAGAGCGCAGCGGCCAGGAACAGGAGGAGGAACAATGGTTTTCGGATCATATGGCAAGCGTCGTTTTCCGGTATAGTACGCGGGGGAAGAGGATGCCCCCAAGGAGGTTGGGTTTTATTTTCATTTCGGCCGGAGTCGTGTGCTGGTTCACAAGTTTACAAGTCCGGAGCCTACTTTGCTGGCAACCACCACACAACAATTTTTTTATTTGTGTTTTACCTGCTCAAACAAACTTGTGAACAAGTGAACTCGTGAACATGTGAACCCGTA
>DATAGL010000003.1:0-2037 GCA_036263755.1 Chitinophagaceae bacterium
CTTTTTTTTATGCCCATTCGTCAATCCGGCAGGGATGCTTTTCCGTATATCCCCCCAGAACGCTTTTGCAATTTCTTAACATTGGCATTCCTTTTGTTTCTGTTGAGACTGCATCACGCGTTGAAAGGTTCTCTTTCCATCCACCATCTCATTGCACCTCTGTTCTGTTATAGATGAGTCTCCTGAATGTGGACGGAAAGCCCCCATTCCTGATCCCCAATTCCTAAATCCTGAAGCCAACCACCGTACACTTGATCAAGGCACTGATGACCTGACCAGAATACCGTTTGACGAATGCACATGTGAAGGCAGGCTGTAACAACATGGTTCAACCCTAACACACCATAAACAGCCAGTATGAAATCAACTCTATCCTTGCGGGGCAGATGGATTTGTCTGCTCCTGTCCGGCTCTTTTTCTCTTTTCGCACAGGCCCAAAAGACACCGCAGCAGGTGGAAGACCTGCGCCGGCGTCTGGCCGGCAACGCAAAAATCCAGTCATTTGAACTTTCCGAAGAGCGGCAGACGCCTTCGCTCATCCGCCTCAAAAGCGGCCAGGGTGTTCCCGCCGCAGAAGCCAAAACCACCCTTTCCGGCCTGCTCGGCTTACGCGCCGGCACCGATGAACTGCGGGAGGTACGCCGGGTGGCTTCCGCCGGTATGGAAGTGGTGGAATACCACCAGTATTACAAAGGCATCCGTGTGGAGCACGCCCGCTACACCGCGCTGGTAAAAGGAGGACGTGCCGAAGTATTCAACGGTGCTTTTTACGAAGTGCCCGCTACCCTGAAGCTGCAGCCTTCCCTGCAAAAGGAAGGAGCGCTGGAAAAGGCTAAAAGCAGCGTGGGTGCCCGTAAATGGGCCTGGGAAAACGCCGAGGAAATCTATTCCCGCGTAAAGGAAGCAGGACAGAAAGCAGCCCTGCTGCTGGAACTGCGCGAGTACCTGCCCGAGGGCGAACTCGTAGTGGTAAAAGACTTTACGGCTTCCGGCGTGGCCCGGATGCGGCTGGCCTACAAGTTCAATATCTATGCGGTGCAGCCCGTCAGCCGGGCCTGGATCTACGTGGATGCGGAAACCGGAAAACTCCTCCTGCGCGATGCCATCATCAAGCATGTGGAGGACGGCCCCTCCGCCACTTCCGTTTCCGTTACTGTGCCCACGCGCTATGCCGGCAACCGCACCGTTAAAACGAAACAGATCAGCGGTAACGACCCGAACTCCGGGTTACCTCTTACGTCCAGCAACCCCCTGGAAGTGTATGTACCCGGTTCGGCCACTTATGGCCTGCTGGACGATACGCGGGGCGGCGGCATTGAAACCTACGACCTCAACGGGGTGGGCGGACTGCCCATCAACTTCGCCCCGGCTTACGCCCAGGGCAAATCGTTTACCGACAAGGATAACAACTGGACACTGGCCGAGCACCGCCGCAGCGGTCCCGCAGAATCGGAGAACGACGACATTGCCTTCGACGCCCATTGGGGCGCCAGCGTGGTGTATGACTACTGGAAAGACAAGCACGCCCGCCTCAGCTTCGACGGCAAAAACGGCAAGATCAAAAGCTTCATCCATTCCGGTTTCGGATACGACAACGCCTTCTGGAACGGTACGGTGATGACCTACGGAGATGGCTCGTACCCGGCCCCCGGCGGCTTCAGGCCCCTGACTTCGCTGGACGTGTGCGGACATGAGATCGGACACGGCGTTTGTTCCTTTACCTCAGATCTTGTGTATGCAAAGGAATCGGGTGCAATGAACGAAGCCCTGAGCGATATCTGGGCGGCCTGCGTGGAATACTATGCCATCCGGCGCGTGGACCCGGCCCTGGCTTCCCGGTACAAGCCGTTCTATATCGGCGAACAGATCTCGGCCGATCCGGCCGCACCGCTGCGCCGCATGGACGACCCGAAATCGGCCGGCAACCCGGACACGTATGGCGGCACCAACTGGACGAGCCAGGTAGGCTGCACCCCCACGCTGGCCAACGACCAGTGCGGCGTGCACAACAACAGCGGCGTGCTGAATAAATGGTTC
>DATAGL010000004.1:0-3440 GCA_036263755.1 Chitinophagaceae bacterium
GGCACCAGTCCCAGGAAGCTTTCCTTCCAGTACAGGGCTTCCTCGCCCCGGTTCTGATTGTCAAAGAGCAGCACATCGTAACCGGTGTCCGGGTTGCGGTTCAGGATAAGGCAGCCTTTATCGATCCGGTTCAGTTCAATGCCTTCCTTCATGCGCAGGGCATAGGATTTTCCGGTGGCTTCCGCTTCCAGGAAGGAGGTCTTATGCTCGCTCTTGAACAGGCCGATGGCCGAAAACGTGCGCCCGTCTTCTTCAATATTCTGGAACAGGCCTACATACAGCTCTCCGCCTTTTACTTTCGGGTGCGTGGAAGCATTGTATAAATGGCGCGCCATGCGAACGGAAAGTTCCGGCAGCGCCTCCCGGTTTTCGAACAGCTCGCGGGTGTACTGGTACACCTCATTGAACTGCAGCGAATCGGGATGATGAAACTGATAGTAGTCGGGCGTTCCGGCAAAGCGGCTGAGGAAGCCGGGTCCGGCGCGTTCCAGGAAAGCAGGTTCCAGCTCCAGTTCTCCCTCCGACAGGTGCAGCCGGTCCAGGTTGTTCTTGCTGCCCACAAAATGCACAGCCAGTCGCGCCAGTACGGCGGTCTTCAGGTTCAGGTCCATAATTTTCCTTTGAGCAGGCGCGAAAATAGGTATTGGGGGTTAGGAATCAGGAATTTGTCTGGTGAAAGAAAGCATTCCTGGTGAACCTGCGCCTGCCGGACCGAAGCTTTTGTATCCAGCTGCCGGTTGGTTAAGCAAAGGAGAAACACCTGCATTCCAGGAAAGACCCTGGCGGATATCCGGCTACAGCTTCAGGAATATTTTTCCTTCCCGTTCCTCCACGGGATAGGTGCGGATGCCGTCCTTTGAAGGGCCGAGGGTCACAGCACCGGTCTGTACCCGGAACTGGGAACCGTGCCAGGGGCAATGCACGTGCCCGCACATCAGGGTGCCGCCGGCCAGCGATCCGCCTTTGTGGGGACAGCGGTCATCGAAAGCGGTGAATCCTTCTTCGGTACGTCCCAAAACGATGCGTCGGTCCCCGATGTGCAGCAGCTTCATCGCATTCACCTCCAGTTCCTCGCGGCCGGCCACTTCGATAGCACCTGTGGTGGCCGGGAACCGGGCTTCATTCCACTTGCCGGAATTTCCGAAGCGGTGGTCCACACCGATCTGGTTCCGGTACACCAGCGTGGCACCCATCCACCCGCTGACCAGCAGCAGGCCGGCACCGATGCCTTCCGCCGCCAGCCAGTACCACAGCACGGCCTCCTCGCTCCTCCGGTACCACCAGGAAGCGGCAAACAGCAGCACGATGAAGGTATTCAGCAATCCATGGTTCCGCCCGCGCTTTTTGGCCGAGCTGTCCGGGGGAATGGTATTTCGGTAATCGATGATACCGGGAATGGCTGCCAGCAATCCGGCCGCTACACCGGCCGGCACCAGGTAATAGCCCAGCTTATGACCCGTAGACCAATCGAACAGTACGCCAACCAGATCGGCCAGGAACGCACCGGTAAAGAAGGCCAGCGGAAAAGGAATGAGCATGGGGTGAATGGGGTGCGATTTCAGGCGGGCCGTACTGCGCATAAGAAAGGTTTCCGGCATACCATCAAAAAATAAACCAGCAGGGTTACCGGTGAGAATCCTGTGAGAGGAACTGTATCTTCAGGGCCGGGAGAGGATGCGAATATGGAGCTACAAGCAACAAGCTGCAAGTTGCGAGGGAAAAGCAGGGAAGCGGAGATGCAGGGAGCAGGATTTGTGTTGAACAGATTGTCTGGTTCCTTGATTACTTACAAACGAATCCCGGACGGCAAACCACAAACAACAAACCACAAACTACAAACCAACGAACATGATCTCCTGGGGCATCATCGGCTGCGGCGACGTTACAGAAGTAAAAAGCGGACCGGCATTCAACAAGGTACCGGATTCAAGGCTCGTGGCCGTCATGCGCCGCAACGGCAAAAAAGCGGCGGACTATGCCCGCCGCCACGGGGTGCCGCGCTGGTATACAGAGGCGTCCGACCTGATTCACGACAAAGAAGTAACGGCCGTGTACATCGCCACACCACCCCGTTTCCACGAAGAATATGCGGTGGCGGCCCTGGAAGCAGGCAAGCCCGTATACCTGGAAAAACCCATGACCCTGGATGCGGCGGGTGCCCGCCGGGTGCAGGATGCAGTGGAACGCACCGGCCTTCCGCTGGTGGTGGCGCATTACCGGAGGGCACAACCGCTGTTCCGGAAAATAAAGGAATGCCTGGACCAGCAAATGCTCGGAACTCTGCAGGGCGTGCACCTCCGGCTCTGGCAACCCCACCGCACCGACCTCATTGCCCGCACCGAAGAGCCCTGGCGCACCGACCCGGCGCTTTCCGGCGGCGGCTTGTTCCACGACCTGGCCCCGCACCAGCTGGACCTGCTCCGCTTTTATTTCGGGGAAGCTACGGGTATATCGGGACTTTCCGGGAACCGGGGCGGCCATTACGGTGCGGATGATTTTGTGACCGGGTATTTCCAACTGGCCGGAGGCCTGCCCTTTACCGGCAGCTGGTGCTTCAGCGCTCCTGCCGAAACCGCCATTGATGAATGCATGATCCTGGGCAGCACCGGCAGCCTGCGTTTTTCCTTCTTCGGCCAGCCTGTACTCTACCTGACCCGGAACGGAAATACGGAGGTGATGGAATTCGAGCGGCTGGCCCATGTGCAGCAGCCAATGATAGCCGCTACGGTACAGCATTTCCTGGGCAATGGTCCGAACCCCTGCCCGGTGACCGAAGGCGTTGCGGTGATGGAGCAGATGGAGGCAATGACGGGAGTTAAGCGTTTGTAGTTTGTGGGTTTTTATTTCGCGCAAAGCTAAGGAGAAAAGGAGCTATAGGAGGCATACGCATATCTGTTCTTATCCTGCACATCCGTGGTTTGGGTTGCACGCAAAGGCGCTAAAGGCACGCAAAGACGCGGAGGATCTGTTATAACTTAGAAAGCCCCAAATTTTGTCAATCGTCAATCGTCAATCGTCACATTTGCACATTTGCACATTAACAACTTTCCCCGTTTCTCCCTTCATTTGCACATGATTTCCTACAATCCAAAGCACTGGGCCCGTTTCCTGTTTAATTTGCACAAGGCCGATACGGTACGCAAGCTGGCGCCGTTGATGGCTGTGGTGGGGCTTTACAGCTGGGGCGTCGCCTGGCTGGCGTTGCGGTACCTGCACCTGGGCGACGGCAGCGCGCTGAAGCAGGTTTCTGTGCTCCATACGCTGCTGGGGTTTGCTATTTCCATGCTGCTGGTGTTCCGCACCAATACCGCCTATGACCGCTGGTGGGAAGGACGCCGCCAGTGGGGTGCACTGGTGAACAGCAGCCGGAACCTGGCCATCAAGCTCAATGCCTTCCTGCCGCAGCAGGATGAAAAGAACCGGAGCTTTTTTATCACCCT
>DATAGL010000005.1:0-2515 GCA_036263755.1 Chitinophagaceae bacterium
GGCTTAGCCCACAGGACAAGGAAGCCTACCGCCAGGCAACGATCCGGTTTCATGAAGTACGGCAACCTTCCGACAGCGTACGCATCGTGGTTTATTCCAACTCGTATAAAAAACAGCAGGACTCGCTGATGCTGGTGCTGCAGGGCGGGCAGTGGCTGGTGGACCTGAAATACACCTTCAGCGGCAGTACGCAACCTCCGGCAACCGATTCGCTGCCCTGACGCGTTCCTGCCGGCAGGTGCATCTGCCGGAACGGCTGTTGATTACCGGAATATGCGGAGGTTTCACCACAATTTCCGCCAGGTAGCCGGAAGCCTGCTACAGGAAGCGCAGGTATGCTGACTTAGTTTTTCCCTTTACCAGAAATAAATTTCGCAACAGATTTGAATATGAAAACAACACAAGTATTACATCCCTGGCACGGCGCTACTTTCGGAAAATATGCACCCCAACGGGTGAACGGACTGATCGAGATTCCCCAGGGCTCGCGCACGAAGTATGAAATCGACAAGGAAACCGGCCTGCTGAAGCTGGACCGCGTGATCCACTCTTCCTTTCATTACCCGGTCAATTATGGCTTTATTCCCCAGACCCTCGGCCTTGACGGCGACCCGCTGGATATCCTGGTCCTCAGTTCGCAATCGATCCAGTCGCTCTGCCTGGTGGATGCCACCGTTATCGGCAATATGCAGATGATTGATACCGGCGACAAGGACGACAAGATCATTGCCGTTGCCACCAAGGATCCTTCCGTAAATCACATCCGCAACATCGACGAGCTGCCGCCCCATTTCTTCAATGAGCTGAAGAACTATTTCGAGCAGTACAAAGTGCTGGAGGATAAGCAGGTGCAGATCGATAATTTCCAGAACAAGGAAGAAGCCTACCTCATTATTCAGGACGCGATCGAATTATACCGCAAGACGTTCGCCTGAGCATGCGATCGCCCAAACAACCACTTATGGCGACACAACTGATGGTCATTATTGTCGTGGTCGGACTGTGCGCTGGGATCCTGAGCGGGCTAATCGGCGTGGGCGGAGGCATCATCCTGGTGCCCGCCCTCGTTTATTTTCTTCACTACGGGCAACACCAGGCGCAGGGCACTTCGCTGGGCGTGCTGACGCTGCCCGTAGTGATTATCGCGTTCCTGAATTACTACCGTGAATGCCGGAACATGGGTCAGCCCATTGATATCAAAGTGATCCTGCTGCTGGCAGCAGGCTTTCTGGTCGGGGGCTATTTCGGCAGCCACCTGGCCCTGAAGATCGACAAGGAAATGCTGAAGAAGATCTTTGCCGTGATCCTTTTCTATACTGCCTTCAAGATGCTGGACTGGGACAAGGCCCTGATCAACCTGTTCCGCTAAAGACCTTCCGGCAACACCCGGCGCAGCCCGCAAAGCCGGTGTGTGCGCCGGCCGGTTTGTTTATGCGTGATGCCTTCGGCATCGATGGGATCCACCCGCACCTTACCGGCCGCATGCATGATCTTTCCGTCGCCCAGCAGTATACCCACGTGCACCACCCGCCCCTGGTCACTGGCAAAAAAAGCCAGGTCGCCGGTGCGCACTTCTTCCAGGGTTTCCACCACACGGCCTTCCCCTGCCTGCTGCCAGGCATCGCGCAGCAGCGGAACCCCGAGGATCCGGTACACCACCTGCACAAATCCGCTGCAATCCACTCCGAGAAAGGTACGCCCGCCCCAGAGGTACGGCGCATTGAGCCAGGGATGTACCGTACGCCAGAACAAGTCGGTATCGGCCGGCACAGTAGTATCACGGAACGTGCCGTGGTATTTATGCTCGCCGTCCCAGAGCAGGCGCGTTTCCGGGTCATAGCCGGTCAGCTGCGCGCCCATAGGCAGGTTGACCAGTTCGTTGGGCAGGGTCAACGGATTGAGCAGTCCCGTGGTCACGAAGGGTCCGGGCGCCAGCACGGTGTCTAATGGCAATTCCGCCACCAGGTGCGGGGTCAGCCAGCCTTCATAACCATCATGCCGGGTACGGATGCGGATCCAGTCCTCCTGCGCCTCCAGCACTTCCATGCATTCACCAAACAGGAGCTGGCTGGTCATCTCCGAACGATGGGCCGGCTCCCGCCGCAGGGGGGCCGCTGATACTGTGCACCACAGGTATTGCATAAAAAAATCTCGTTTGTTATGGAAAGCAGCCGCAACCGCATCTCAGAAGATGAAAATAGCTATTTTCCGTTTGTGAAGACCAGCCGCTATGACCATATAACCGACGATCAACTGCTGGAATGGCACCGGCAAGACGGCAACCCCGACTGGGTGGGCGTATTGCTGGAGCGGTATACGCTGCTGCTGCTGGGAGTTTGCATGAAATACCTGAAAAATGAGGAGGAAGCGCGGGACAGCGTGCAGCAGATCTTCTTGAAAGTGCTGACGGAAGTCGGCAGGTACCGGATCGAATATTTCAAGTCCTGGCTGTACATGGTGGCCAAGAATTACTGCCTCATGAAATTGCGCAGCCGCGACGGAAAAGGTTTCAGGG
>DATAGL010000006.1:0-2272 GCA_036263755.1 Chitinophagaceae bacterium
CGTCCAGCATCTGCGGATTGGCCTTGCCGGCGCGGATCTTGACCAGCTCTGCTTCCAGGTGACTGATCGCTTTCTTCATGGAGTCTTCCGTCATTTCCAGGGTGAGCGACAACTCTTCTGACATACCTGATTTTTTTGTAGCGCAAAGCTACTAAACGACCGGCAATAGGCAAGCCGGTAAACAGAAATGAAGGAGAGATTTTTCGCCTACTGCTCTACGGCCGCTACGGGCTCATTGGTGATGGACACCACCTTGGTGGCCGGCTGTACCGGCAGGTGATGTTCCTTGACCGTAAAGGATTTGGCCACCGTGGCCGGCTTCTTCGCATTGCGGTAGTAAACGACCACGCCGAGAAAGGAAAAGCAGATCGCGGTGATGCCGCCCAGCACGTAGGTGGGGCCGAGGGAACGGCTGAAATAGGCCATACCGATAAAGGCCGCGTTGAGGAGAAGGCAGGTAAGGGTCACATACTGGTGGTTCAGCCCGCGGGCCAGCAGCAGGTGGTGAATATGGTTGCGGTCGGGGGCGAACGGCGAGCGGCCGCGGAAGATCCGGATAGAGAATACGCGCAGGGTGTCCATCAGCGGGATCATCAGGATCGACATGCCCACGGCAACGGCCGACTGGATGGGAAAGGCCACGGCACCGCTTTCGGCCACCTGGATGAACTTGATCACGAGAATGGCGTTGATCAGGCCCAGCAGCAGCGAACCGGAATCGCCCATAAAGATCTTGGCCGGGTGGTAGTTGAAAATGAGGAAGGCCACCAGGCTTCCGGCCATGGCGAACGACAGCAGGGCGTAGGACTGCAGGTCAATGAGGTAAAAATACATCCCGAAGACCGAGGTGGACAGGAGCCCGAGCATACCGGCCAGTCCGTCGACCCCGTCGATGAGGTTGAAGGCGTTGATGATGAGAATGATCGTGATATAGGAAAGGGCCAGGCTGAACGCCTCCGGCAGCTCGGTCACGCCGAATACGCCGTGCATGCTGTCGATCCGGATGTTGCCCAGGTGGATCAGGATGGCCGCGGCCGCAATCTGGCCCACCATCTTTTTGGTGGCGGTCAGGATGAGGATGTCATCCTTCACACCGAGAAAGAAAATAATCGTCGAGGCAGCGAAAAAATACTGGAACTCAGGGGTGATTTTATGCGAGATGGAGAGCAGTGCTGCGAGAAAGAAACCACCGAATATGCCTACCCCCCCGAGTGAGGCAATCGGCCTCGTGTGGAGCTTGCGTGCATCCGGCAGGTCGTACAGTTTCTTTGCCTCCGCTACCTTCATGATCATCGGAATGGCCAGGAAGGTAATGATAAAGGCAAGAGAACCAGTGAGTAACACATTTAACATGCAGCTCGGTTTTGGGGTACAAAATTAGGTTTCATGGCCAAGGTATTCAAACTTTTAGGTTAACAGTTGGTTAAGCGCACAAAATGTTTCTCACGTCCCGCAGTGCAAAAGAACAACTTTAATCCAAAAAAGATTGCACATTTGCACCGCGAACAGAGGTATTGGATAGATAAATCAGGAAAAGTTCTCCTAATTCATAAAAATTTATGCCACAACTGACCGACATAGCATCCCAGATCCGCAGAGATATTTTACGCATGGTGCATGGAGTGAACAGCGGGCATCCCGGTGGTTCACTGGGCTGTGCCGACTTCCTGACCGCTCTTTATTTCGAAGTGATGCACCACAACCCGACCTTCGATATGAATGCACGGGAAGAGGATGTGTTCGTTTTATCTAACGGTCATATATCCCCGGTATTTTATGCCGCCCTCGCCCGCGCCGGGTACTTCGATGTAAAGGAACTGGCCACGTTCCGCAAACTCGATTCCAGGCTGCAGGGCCACCCCACCACGCACGAAGGCCTGCCCGGCGTGCGCATTGCCTCCGGCTCGCTGGGCCAGGGCATGAGCGTGGCCATCGGTGCCGCCCTGGCAAAAAAACTAAACAACGAGCAGAATGTGGTCTTTTCTCTACACGGCGATGGCGAACTCCAGGAAGGCCAGAACTGGGAAGCCATCATGTTCGCGCCCCATCACAACGTAGACAACCTCATAGCCACGATCGACTGGAACGGCCAGCAGATCGACGGCCCCACGTATAAAGTACTCGACCTCGGCAACATCCGGGAAAAGTTCGAGTCCTTCGGCTGGCATACCCTCGAAATGAACGGGAACGATATGGACGAAGTGGTGGCCACGCTGAACACCGCCAAATCACTCGTGGGTAAAGGCAAACCCATCGCCATCATCATGCGCAC
>DATAGL010000007.1:0-2245 GCA_036263755.1 Chitinophagaceae bacterium
GCCAGGTGAAGGACATCATGCCCTACCCGCTGGCCTACTGGTTCGAAAAGATCCTGAGCACCCGCAACAACATCCAGGCGCTGGAGGAAAACGGCGCGCTGCCCACGGGCGAATACGGCAAGCTCCTCCGTCTGCAGATCCAGTTTTACCAGTCGCTCGGAAAGCTCTGCGGCCTGATCATGCTCTCCAACCTGTACGACTTCCTCCTGCGCACCACCGACCTGACGAGGGTGCAGCTGACCCGGGGCCAGTTCGACTGCCTCCACTCCTTTTTCCGCATCACGCCGGAGCACCGCGACAGCTACGACTATACGGCGCTGATCAAAACGGCCCGCGAGATCCTGGAAAAGAACGATGCGGTACCCTTCATCAAGGAATACCGGATCTTCAAGGAAGACTTCCGCCACAACGAGCAGCTGTTTGAGGCCCACATGGAGATCAGCAGCCTGAAGTACCGCCTGGACAACGGCAAGATCCCCGATGCCGAGCTCAAAAGCTATTGCAGGAAAGCCGAAGGCCTCCTCTGGGAGGTGTTCGAAAAAGTGTTCTTTATCTTCCGCTACAAGCTGATCATCATCCGCAAGATCGAGATCATCAAGTACCGCATCGACAAGCCCAAGTTCGTGCACAACCGGGTGATCCTGCACAAGGCCGCCGGCGACACCCTGCAGGAGGACGACGTCACCCTGCCCATTGATGGGGTGGAACTGGATCCCGGCTATACCGACAGCTACTCGGTGATGCTGTTCCGCGGGTTGTCCGACTTCTCCTCCTACCTCAACCTCTCGCCGCTGGCCATCGACCTGAACATCCTGAAGGGAGAGGAAAAATCGGCCCTGTACCTGTTTTCCCATATCGAAGCCAACGGCGGCATCGTGTACGAGGAAGTGCAGAACCCGAAGAACTCGGCCTGCATCCTGGTGAACGGCGACGGAAGCATCGACTACGTGCGCAACCTGAAGAAGCTGCCCAAGATCGAAAAGGCCATCACCGGAAAACTAACGGTACTGTACAAGCAGTTTGAAGCGCTCCGCAACCTGTTCAGCGCCCTGGAGCCGCTGGCCCGGCAGGAACCCGAAACCCTGCCTTCCTGAACCGCATTCGCCACCCCAAACGCCTGCTCATGGAAAATCCTTTCAAACCTTTTCAGCCGCTTACGGAACCCGACCTGCCCTGGTACCGGGGCCGGGATGCGGAGGTGGATCAGCTCTACGAACTGGTCACCGGCACCAA
The DNA here is from genome assembly GCA_036263755.1 of Chitinophagaceae bacterium. Taxonomy (GTDB): domain Bacteria; phylum Bacteroidota; class Bacteroidia; order Chitinophagales; family Chitinophagaceae; genus Flavisolibacter. Next base: position 1,234 of record DATAGL010000007.1, read on the forward strand.
CGTCACCCTGGTGTTCGGCGAGCCCGGGGTCGGCAAAACGAGCCTGGTACACTGCGGCCTGGCCCGGAAGTTCGACGCCTCCGACTGGCTCGGCATCTGGGTGCGCCGCGGCGGGCACCTCGTGCGTTCGCTGAAGGCCGAACTGGTGAACAAACTTTGCGACAGCACCCGGAAAGAACTGGAAAAAACGGATGGTACGCTGCCGGTCACGGACCTGCTCAAAAAGGTATACCTCGATCATTTCAAAACCCTGTACCTCATTTTCGACGCCTTTGAGGAGCTGTATGCCTCAGGCTCGCCCGAGGAGCGCGCGGAGTTTTACGGGACCCTGGCCTGCCTCATCGAGCAGAAGTCGAACTGCCGCATCATCTTTATCATCCGCGAGGACTACCACGGCAAGCTGGAAGAGCTGGTCAAAACGCTGCCGCAGCTGTTCAGCAAAGGCCTGAAGGTAGACCCGATGCCGGCCGCGGACGCCGAGGCCGAAGTGATCCGCTCCTATCTGGGGCACCCGGCCGTGGTGGTTCATCCTTCCGTGGAAGCCGTCAGCGGGAAGATCCGGGCCGCCTGCACCGGGGAAGACGGGCAGACGGTATCGCTGGCCTACCTGCAGGTGTTCCTGCACACCCTCTGGGAAAAAGCGGAACAGCAGGACGGGCGCGCCCTGATTCACCCGGCGGCCGTGGACAACGTGGCGGAGTACGGCAACATCATCGGCTATTACCTGGCGGAGGCGGTGCGGTCCATCGACACCGAAGACCGTAAGGATGAAATTGCCATCTGGGCCTTCCTGCAGGACCTGGTGGACCAAGACGGGGAGCGGAAGATCATGCCCCTCGCCCATTATACGGCGGCCGGCTTCCAGCGGGCGCCGGAGTGGGCGGAGGAACTGGTGCGGCAAAAGATCCTGAAATACACCGGCCCCGGGGAAGTGGAGCTGACCCACGACTGCCTCGTGCCCGTGATCCGGGCCCGCCGGACCAATACGGCCCGGCCCCGGCTCGCCACGCCC
>DATAGL010000008.1:0-4951 GCA_036263755.1 Chitinophagaceae bacterium
ACATTCTCAGCTCGTTCCTTACCGATTCGTACGCGGTTTGCTCCGGCACCTCGCAGGCGGCCCCCTTCGTGGCCGGCGCGGTAGCGTTGCTCAAGTCCTATGCCCGCGAAGCGGGCGGCCGGCTGCGTGACAGCCAGGTGAAATACCTGCTGAAGCACACGTCGGACCGCAAGGACAGCCGCCTGCGGACCGACCGCTGGGGCTATGGTCGCGTCAATATCCTGGATGCCCTGAAACTGTTGCAATACATGCAGTCACAACTCAATTAATCAATAAAACCCGCAACTATGCCTTCTTCATTGCTCGGTGGATCCTCCACATACGGCTTCGCACGGCGCCCGATCTTCATCAGCAACGGGCTGGTGGACGACCTGGACGAGCCGGCCCGCAAACAGATCAAGCAACTGTCGAAAGTGCTGGGCCAAAGAATGCTGTCCGGCTTTGATATCCACCTGCCCGCATCGCCGGCACCCGCACCATCGGTCACCGGTACGGCAGCCGTTTCCAAAGCGGTGGGAGGCACACCGTCTTCGACCATCAAGCCGCTGGATGAGGACAACCTCGACTGGGTAGACCTGCTGCCCCCCACGTTCACCGGCAAGCTGCAGACCTTTGAGGAGATCATCGATAAAAAAGGGGACAGCTCCCTGCTGTTCGAAGTGCAGGAACTCATCACCAACAGCGCCTTGGGCTACAATGCCAGCAAGCTCCTGAAAGAAGCTTCCCTGCTGCATTTCCTGTTCTGCAAGGCGAAGTACGAGGAGAAGTTCGAGAAGGCCCCGGCCATCTTCAAATACGTAAGCAATGAAACGGCGGGCGGCATAAAGCTGGTGCACGACTACATCGTGAAGAAAGCGGCGCTGCAGATGGTGGAAGACGAGCGCATCGAAGTGGGCGACCCGGACAAGTTCCGCGAAAACATCACCGCGCGGATCAAAACGCAGAAGCTTGAATTCGCCGAGCGCCTCTTCTCCGCAGAGCTCAAGAGCATCGTGCGCAAAGTGGTGTACGACCAGAAAGAGTACACCATCGTCAATAAAGTGAAGGACCAGCTCAACATCGCCGACGAGGATGTGCCGAAGCTAGTGCAGTATATCAAGAAGTCGAAGATCGAGATCGACGATGACAATGCGCCTTATTTCCTGTCCATCGCCCTCAGCCAGATCAAGACCAGCGGTTCGCCGTATTCGGGAGGACCCGAGGAAAAGGAAGACCTGGCGGTGGATGATTTCTCGGTGAAATACTACGATGATGATAAGGGCGTACTCCAGGTGGTGCGCGAGAACGTGGTCTGCGCCGCGCAGATGTTCTACGTGATGACCCTGGGCGACGAGCTCGACATCTTCAACGTGGTGAACCTCATCACCACCAAGTACCTGCCTTCCGGCAAGGTGGACATCCGCGACAAGTCGCTCCTGCAGGACCTGCAGCTCTACGTGTTCAGCGATTCGTTCCGCGACATCCGCACCGGCGCACTGTACAAGCGCACCAACCCCGAAGAGCGCCGCATGTTCTACCGCCAGGTGTTCAGCATGGGCCAGTCGGAAATGGTGGACGGCATGGTATTGAACTCGGATTTCAAAACCCTGTGGGAAGCCCTGCTCACCGAAACGGTGAAGTACATTCAGAAGGCCGAGCGCAGCGAGAACCCGCAGTCCTTTGTATCGCGCCAGAACATCTTCCAGGCCATCGAGGACCTGCAGTACAACCTCAGCACGCACTGCACCGGCATGGCCAAGGTGATGACGCCCATCGTCAACCGCGAGCTCGACTTCGTGATCGAGCGCTTCCTGAAAAAAGAAGACATCACGCGGCAGCTGGCCTTCAACAACAGCGGCTCGTTCTGGAAAGTGATCGAGCGCGTGCTGCGCGATGCACACGGGGAAACGCCCAACGTGGCCGCCCTGCGCACCAAGGCGGTATACGGGCACAAGATCCTGAACACGATCGCCAACTATTCACCGGCGCTGCTCAATGAGGACAACAACTTCCATGAGTTCGTGACCACCGTGGAAGGCTTCATCATTGCCGCCAGCCAGCTGGAAGGCGGCGATGCGGCCCGTGAGGAGCTGCACGCCCACGACGAGCTGCAGCCCAACCTCAACGGAGGGGGCGCGGGCAACGGAAGCGCCGGCGACGACTGGAATTTTTAACCCGAACCAAAGCTAAACAACCAATATGTCTACTACCGCATATGCGTATACGAAAGATGCCGGCCTGAAGGATGAAGCGCGGGCTATGGCCGTACAGACGCTCATGGCCAGTCCCTCGTTCAAGTCGATGGACGTGGATGAGCAGCGGGTCATCTATGCCGACCTCGTACAGGAGAACATGCACAAACTCGCCCGCCAGAAAGGCCTGGTGCAGCCCATGGCCGACAAGGGCCCGGGTGCCGGAATGGGTTTCGGGGGCTATAACCCCGGCTTCGAAGAATCGGTGGATGCTTTTGAGGACCTCGTGGACTCGGTGGACTTTCCGAAGTTCGTGGCCGACCTGCTGAAGGCCGTGTTCGACGCGAACATCACTGTAATGAAGAAGCAGACCGACGACTACATCCGCCTCATGCGCGAGGCGACGAAAGGCGTGGCCGACTTCGTCAAGAAAGTGAAGGACGACGACACCTTTGCCTACCTCGCCGAAACGAAGGGCAACCAGTTCAACATTTCCATGGAAAAAGACGCCAACGGTGGGCAGAAGATGACCCTTACCAACCCCGAAGGCGAGCCCGTGGACATGGAGGACAACGAAGTGAAGGCGAAGATCATGGAAGCGAAGATCGCCATGGCCAAGGAACACCGTGCCGCCCTGCGCGAAGTGATCCTGATGGGTGTGACCCGCCTGGTGGTGGAAAAAGGCGAAGTGGAAGCCGGCGTCGAATTCCGCATCACGGCCAACCGCAACAGCACCAAGTCGAAGAACAGCCAGAACATCAATACCACGAATGCCCAGATGGAATACGGCGGCGGTTTTATGGGCGCCATCTTCGGCGGTCCTTCCGGTTCCGTTTCCATGACCAATACGAATATCCAGGTGAATGCTTCCAACAAGGAAGCAAAGGACGAGCTGTTTGCCAAGCTCCACGGCAAGGTGAACATCAAGTTCAAGACCGACTATTTCAAGCTGGACAACTTCGCTCAGATGTATGCCGACGGCGGCGTGGCGGCGCTCAAGCCCGCTGCCCCGCAGGCGCAGATACCCGCAGGGGCCGCACCCCGTTAACCGCTCCCCATGGCATTGGCACTGATCCGATACAAGGGAACGGACGGCGGCGAAGCCGTACTGGAAGCCGACATCGGCACCAGCCGCTATTACCGGTACGTGATCGGCGCAGAGCCGGGCCGGGCAAACGGGCTGGAAACGGTGGCTGGCGTCAGCCATGCTTCGGCACTGATCGATAACGGACCGTTCAACGGCTTCCGCTCGCAGTTTGAGCTGCGCATACCGGCACGGCTCTTCAGCCGGGAGCAGCGCTTCGTACAGCTGCGCAGCTACCGCGACGGGCAGGGCGGAGGCGCCGCTTTCTCCCGCGTGGTGGAAGTATACCCGGCGGTGGCCGACCTGCCCGAAGACCTGCCGGTAATGGAACTATCCCTGAACCCCAATACGCATTTTATGCACCCAACAGCAGCCCGCAGCGTTCCGTTCACCTTCCGCGAGGCCGACCTCAGCACGCCAATGTTCTGGGAAGCCCTCCTGGACGTGGCCCGCGCCATCGCCCCCCAGGTGGTCAGCGGCATCTCAGGCGCCGTCACCAACGGTCACCCCGACAGCCGCGCCAACGAGGAGATCGTACGCATCATCAACTCGGTGATCGGCCTCTTGGGAAGGCCTTCCGCGCCGGGTGCCGCGCCACGCCCGGCTGCACCGGTGCCCGCAGCTGCCGCTCCTGCTCCTGCCGCCACTGCTCCGGCCACAGCCCCCGCCCCCGCAGCCGCACCGGCCGTCGCCCAGTCTTTACAGCGGCAGTCCTTTACCCGGCAGCAGTCCTATTCGAATCAAATGATCGCCCCGCTGGCCGCCCTGGCCCCCCTGCTGCTCCAGAACCTGCCGGCCATTGCCGGTGCCCTCGGTCCCCTGATGCAGAACCTGCCGCAGGTGCTCGGCCCCCTGCTGCAGCAGGCGCCCCAGCTGGTGCAGACCGCGGCCGACAGCCCCATCCGGCTGCTCAACGCCCTGGCGGAATTCTCCACGCGCAACCGGCAGCTGAACATCCAGAACAAACAGGCCGACCACCAGCACATCGAGCATATCCTGGCCGACATCAACCGCAACCTGATGCTGCAGCAGCTGCTGCGCAGCCAGCCCGGAGCGCCCCTGCCGGAACTACCGCCGGCCCCGGCCGAAGGAACGGCACCCCCCGCCACACCGGCCGCGCCGGTATCCGCGGCCGCTTCGCTGGGTGCATTCGGGACGGTGCGTAAAAAAGTGGCACCCACCGTAGCCGTAGCCTTCCAGAAAGGCGTTCCGGTTACGGTGAACGGCAAGCCGAAGTACGTGTACCGCACCGGCGGGCCCCTGCGGCTGCTCGTGCAGGTGCGCACCAGCGGACCGGCCCTGCCCAAAGTCATTGCTTCGCTTACGGTGAAGAACAGTGTGACCCGCGAGCTCTACCTCGAAAAGCAGTTCCGGCTGAAGGATGTAGCTTCCAACAGCATACAGGAACTGGAGCTGCTGCCGTCCGAAGTGCAGCCCCTGCCCCGGCAGCGCGACCTCATCGTGACGGTCAGCCTCCGCTACCTCTCCGGCAACACCGCGCTCGACGGCGGCACCGATGTACACCTCATCCTGCTGACGGATGAATATTTTTTACAGCGCTTTGGCGACCCCGTGGGCGAAGAGATCTCCCTGGGTGACCGGAATAAATACCGCACCTTCTGGAACAAAATCTGGGAAGGCGGCACCCGAACGAAAAAGCGCTGGCAGCTGGAAGTGGATGCCAAATACTATCTCT
>DATAGL010000009.1:0-2614 GCA_036263755.1 Chitinophagaceae bacterium
TGAGCCGTTCCTTGCTGGAATTTAACTTTTGCGGTCCGTTGATCAGTGCAATTTTCTTATGTCCTTTGCTTATCAGCCAGCCCACCATCTCAATGGTGCCTTTGTACAGGTTGCAGTATACTTTGTGTGCTTTTTCAAAAGGGGGTACCCGGTCAAAATAAACCACAGGTATGTTGTATTTTTCAAGTGCCACCAGGTGGTCGTAGTTGTTTGTCAGTTTGGAAAGGGAGATGATCAATCCGTCCACCCTTTGCTTTTTCATGGCGTTTACCACCATTTTCTCCCTTTCCGGATCATCATGACTTTGCCCGAAAAGAATGGTGTAGTCATGCATCATGGCGGCCGTTTCAATCCCGTCAATGGCTTCGGAAAAAAAGTCTTCGCGTATATAGGGAAGGATGACCCCGATAACAAAGGTCTTGCGTTCGCGGAACGAAATGGCCTTTACATTGGGTTCATAATTCAGCTCCAGGGCCAGTTCCTGCACCCGCTTTTTAGTAGCTTCCCCAATCCGGGGGTGGTCATTCAAGGCCCTTGAAACGGTGGAAACAGACACTTTCAGCTTCTTCGCTATTTCTTTAATAGTCGGCAGCATATTACTCATTAGCAAGTGATCTTATCCCACAAGCTACAAAAAAAGATTTATTCAATATATTTTATAAAGCACTAGCTATCAATGGGCTATGTATCTCATATGAATTACTGCAGAGAAGCGGTAAAAGGACCGGTCCCATGGAACAAATTGTATTTTATTGGTGCGCGTACCGAAATCCAGCGATAATGGGTTGAATTCACAGAGATGAAAAATCCAGTGCAACCGGTTGATCACGGCTAGGGGATAGAATCTTCCTACTTTTAAAAGGAAACCCTTATTGAAAGGAACATTTATGCAGGCGAATGCTCATCCCGGCCGGTCAGCCATTATCATCATCGGTATCTTGTTTTTTGTTTTTGGTTTTGTCACCTGGCTGAACGGCCCACTTATTACCTATGTAAAGCTTGCTTTTGAACTGGATACGGATTCAAAGGCCTTTTTTGTGACCACCGCTTTTTATATGGCTTATTTCTTCCTTGCCCTTCCTGCTTCCTGGGTTTTGGAAAAGACGGGCATGAAAAAGGGCATGGCCATCGGCCTGATCGTGATGGCGGTCGGAACGTTCCTCTTTGGGCAGTTTGCCACCCACCGGAACTACCCCGCCTCCTTGCTGGGGCTTTTTGTCATCGGGTCCGGACTGTCTCTTTTGCAAACCGCCTCTAACCCTTATGTCAGTATTCTCGGCCCGATCGAAAGCGCGGCACAGCGGATCAGCATCATGGGCATCTGTAATAAGGTGGCCGGCATTATCAGTCCCATTCTGTTAAGCTTTTTTGTACTGAAAGGCATCGACCAGCTGGAATCGAGGGTGAATACAGCGCCCGACGCTCCCTCGCGAGCAGCAATCCTCAATGAGTTTGCCGCCAAGGTATACCTGCCGTACCTGATCATGGCCATTGTACTATTGCTTCTTGCGTTCTGGATCTTTAAATCCTCCCTGCCGGAGCTGAAAGCAGCACAGGTCAACGCATCCGATGCGCAAAGGGAAGAGCAGGAAGAAAAAAGAAGCATTTTCCAGTTCCCCCATCTGTGGCTGGGTGCGCTGTGCCTTTTCCTGTACGTGGGAGCCGAAGTGATGGCAGGAGATGCGATCGGGACCTATGGCAATGGGTTTGATCTTCCTGCCGATGAAACGAAATATTTTACCTCCTTTACGTTAGGGGGTATGCTGATCGGTTACATCATTGGACTGGCGACGGTTCCTAAATTGATCTCGCAGCAGAAGGCTCTAGCCTTATCCGCCCTGCTGGGCATTTTATTTACTATTGCTGCATTTTTGACAACCGGGTATGTTTCCGTTGGTTTCGTAGCGGCGCTGGGGTTGGCGAATGCGATGATGTGGCCGGCCATCTTCCCGTTGGCGATCAGTGGCCTGGGCAAGTTTACGGAAAAGGGCTCGGCTATTTTGATCATGGGGATTGCAGGCGGCGCCCTGATTCCGAAATTATTTGCCTCCTTAAAAGAGCAGTACCACTTCCAGAATGTCTTTATGTGGATCATGATTCCCTGTTATGCGTACATTCTGTTTTATGCGCTCAAGGGGTTTTCTGTTGGGAAAAGGCTTCAGTGATTAATGAAACGGTAGCGCAATGACCCAAGGTTTCCTGTGCCGGTGGAGGAATTAGCATCCCTGTCCCCACCTGTTCGGGGATTTTTTGCATCCATCCCTTTCTAAGCTGACGCAGTTTGTCGGGTGGGTAATTCTTCCAAAAAGCTAGAGCGGATGACGGGACTCCAAAGGCAAGGCGTGCCTTTTATATCGATTTTATCGGAAAGGCTTAATTGTACTGGCCCTGGTTTTTTTAAAGAGCTGCCTTTTTGTATACATAAGAATAGGCCAATACTACCCCCGTAATAGGATAATTTTATTGTTTCTGACGAGTTCAAAGTAGGTGGGAAGGTCGGTTTGGATTGGACGGAAGCCGGATCCGGTAAAATTCTTGCAGGACTCAACAGTTGACAGCCGGCCTTTTTTGCAGATAATGCCGGTCTTTGCCTTGGATGGACAGGTTGATACAG
>DATAGL010000010.1:0-3616 GCA_036263755.1 Chitinophagaceae bacterium
TCCCCCCTGTTGGTTACGTCGATAAAGGAAATGATTGTAAGGACACCGACAACACGCGTTACCCGGGCGCACCGGAAGTGATGGATGGAAAGGATAACGATTGTGACGGCAAGATTGATGAGACCGATTGCGTGCTGGTGACTTATCACCGTGATGCCGACGGCGATGGCTTTGGCAATCCTGCGCTTTCCGTACTGGCATGTGCTCAGCCTCTGGGCTATGTACTGAATAATACGGATTGTATAGATACCGACGGAACGGTCTATCCCGGAAACGTGGAATCCTGCGATGGCAAGGACAACAACTGCAATGGCCAGGTAGACGAAAACACAGGCATAACTTATTTCCGGGATGCCGATGGTGACGGTTATGGTCATTATGAAACCACTATTAAAGCCTGTTCCCCTCCTGCCGGTTATGTAGCCAACAGCCAGGACTGTAATGACGCAGATCCTGCAATCAGACCTAATGCAACAGAAATATGCGATGGTAAGGATAATGACTGTGACGGTACGGTAGATGAAGGCTGTAATGTGCTGCGCACCTGGTACCGCGATGCGGATAAGGACGGCTTCGGTAATACGGCTTCCACCAAATCAGCCACGACCCAACCGGCAGGATACGTGCTGACGAGCGGTGACTGCAATGATGCGAGCAACACGACCTACCCGGGTGCGCCCGAGCTGTGTGACGGTGCCGATAATGACTGTGACGGCATCCGGGATGATGGCTGGCCGCTGAAAACGTTCTACAAAGACAATGACCTCGACGGCTGGGGTGGAACCACGGTCATCCAGGCCTGTACCGCACCGGTGAATTACGTGGAGCGGGGCGGCGACTGCAAGGACACTGACAATACCCGCTACCCCGGCGCACCGGAACTCATCGACGGTAAGGACAATGACTGCGACGGAAAAATTGACGAAGCAGACTGCCTGTTGTTTACCTATTACCGCGACGCCGACGGAGACGGCTATGGCGATGCCGCCCTGTCGGTACGGGCCTGTACCCAGCCGGCAGGCTATGTACCCAACAGCATAGATTGCAAAGACAGCGATGCAGCCATGTACCCGGGTAAACCGGAGGTTTGCGATGGCAAAGACAACAATTGTGACGGCCAGGTGGATGAAGGGGTATCTGCTACCTTCTACCGCGATGCCGACGGCGATGGATATGGCCAGGCCGCTCTGACCATCAAGGCCTGCACGGCACCGGCCGGGTATGTAGCCAACAGCATCGACTGTAATGACGCGGATGCTACCATAAAGCCTGGTGCAACAGAAGTTTGCGACGGCAAGGACAATGACTGTGACGGAATAGTTGACGAGGGCTGTAATATGACGCTTACCTTCTACCGCGATGCGGATAAGGACGGCTATGGCAACCCGGCTTCTTTTAAGACCGGAACGGTGGCTCCCGCAGGCTATGTACTGAACAGCAGCGATTGCAATGACCTGAGCAACACGACCTATCCGGGTGCTCCCGAGCTGTGCGACTGCGCTGATAATGACTGTGACGGCGTGCGCGATGACGGCTGGCCGCTAAAGACCTTTTACAAGGACAACGATAAGGATGGCTGGGGTGGCTCTACGGTCATTCAGGCCTGCACGGCGCCCATTGCTTACGTGGAGCGCGGTGGGGATTGCAAGGATACGGATAGCACGCGTTACCCGGGGGCACCGGAACTGATGGACGGCAAGGACAACGACTGCGATGGTCAGATTGACGAAATGGCCCTGGTGGTCATTGGGAAAGCGAAAGAGCAGGTCCCTGTGGTCCAAGGATTACAGGTGCGCGTAGCGCCTAACCCGGCTACGCACCAGTTTACCTTGTGGGTGGAAAGCGACAATAAGCAGCCCGTGGACCTGTACGTGGTGGATGCCGCCGGACGGGTGGTGGAAATCCGGAAAGGAGTTCTGATCGGCAGTACCGTGGTGATGGGAGAAAAGTACCGTCCGGGTACTTATATGGTGGAAGCGGTACAGGGCAGCAGAAGAAAACGCCTGAAGCTGATCAAACTTAGTGATTGATGAACTATGATCTATTTAAAAAAGGCGGCTTCCATGAGCCGCCTTTTTTAATTATATACCCGTTGCACTACTTATTGGAGAATGCATGCTTCGCATTTCCAGGCAATGGGGCGGTGCCCGATGCAGCCATAACCACCTGTGTGCCGTAAAAACGTACCTTCATCCCCGTGCCGCTACGAAAGAATTTACTCCTGCTGTTCCTTTTATTTTCGCTCCACGCTGCTGCGCAGGACAGCACTTATTTGCGCGTGCATTTCCTTTATGGTTCCCGGCCATTGAAACCCTACAAAAACGCGGAGCCGAAATGGTTCGGGGGGATGCTGGGTGGACATGTCGGCATCGAAGGAGACAGCGGAAGAATCCTGAATTTTGTACCCAGGGGAAAATTTCACTGGTTTGCCAAAAAGAAGAACCCGCACAGTGCCTTTGCGGAACACAACTACCCCGACTTTTACGCCATACTGGGCGGCCCGGGCGATACCGTAAAACGGGCCGTGGTTACCATTCCCGTATCTACACAGCAAAAGCAGCTTTTTGACTCCATCGCTTCGGCTTATCTCCGGCAGACGCCCTATGATTATGCCCTCTTCGGCATGCGGTGCGGGGCGGCTGCCTATGAAATACTCGGGCAGCTGCAGATCCTGCCCTCCTATTCCTACGGAAAGACGTACCGGAAAATATTCTATCCGAAAAAACTGAGAAAGCGCCTCTTCCGGAAAGCAGCAGCAAATGGCTGGGCGGTCCAGCGGACGCAGGGTTCGGCAAGAAGAAAGTGGGAGCGGGACTGAGGAGGCGACTTTCGCTGACTGTCCTGCTCTTAATCCGGATGACCTGCACCGCTCAATAGCATTCTTTCAACTCAATGCAGGCTGACAACCGTACACCTCCAGCACAGCAATCATCGATAACGTCACATGGCTGCATGCAGCCCGATTCATTTTATCCTGCCTCTATCTCTTTTCGTTATTCGTTTTGTCCCCGGACCGCCCTTTCAGTTGTATACCCCGGAATTTACGGACGGCCACGCGCTGCGCGTTGTAGATACCTACATTCCCGCTGAAGTAATAAGCCGCAAAACAGGCCGCTGCGTAGTACACTACGGGGCCGGTGCCGAACAGCTCCACCCCCATCAGCGTACAGGCCAGGGGCGTGTTGGTGGCTCCGGCGAAAACGGCAATAAAGCCCAGGCCGGCCAGAAGGTCCACGGGTGCGCCACTAATCAAGGCCAGGGTGTTGCCCAGGGTGGCCCCGATAAAAAACAGCGGCGTCACTTCCCCGCCCTTGAAACCGGTATTCAGCGTGATGGCGGTCAGCAGCCCTTTCCAGAACCAGCTCCAGGTATCCGCGCCGCCCGGGTGAAAAGCCGATACGATACTGACGCCCCCTTCCGGGTGCACCACGCCGAGTCCCAGGTAATCAAACGTCCCCAAGGCATAGGATATGCCGATCACCAGGGCGCCTCCGGCCAGCGGGGGCAGCCAGGGGCCGGGAAGGTACCGGGCGGCCCCGTCTCGGACCGCGTGCGACAGGCGGATAAACAGCCGGCTCACCAGCCCGAATATCACCCCGCAGGCGATGACCTTCAG
>DATAGL010000011.1:0-5990 GCA_036263755.1 Chitinophagaceae bacterium
CAGCATTTCCGTTGTTTTTATAGTGCAAAAAAAAGAAGCCGGCCCCGGTCACCCAACCGTATTTTTACGGTTTTTCCCTGCTGCTACTACCTGCTGCTTCTTTGGACGCCCGTTGTTTTCAAAAAGTTACAGGACATTTCCCTTTTTTCTGCTACTTCTTAAGGGAATGCTAAATGTCCCGTACCGGCCGCTGCAGCATTAAACCAGATGAAATAAGGCAGTCCAAGAGGTAACCAATTTCAAACCATAAAACCGGATTACCATGGCACGTTCCTTACTTTTCTCCTTCGCTGCACTGTTGCTGCTGCTGAGCAGCTGTACCAAATCGGATGTACTGAATAACCAGGACCAGATTGAAGGCAGCTGGATCGTTACTTCCATCCGCTCCGACCGGGCATATGACTGGGATGGGGACGGCTTTACGGAAACCGACATCTTAAGCACCTATTCCTATTGCGAGCGGGACATTTCCCTCATTTTCGAGCCGGGCGGATACGGCCGGATCCGGGAAGGCTGCGATGCCCCAGCCGAATACCTGGACTGGGACCTTTCCGGCAACCGCCTGTATATTGATTACCAGACCGGCAGCCTAGACCTCCAGCTGAACCAGCTGACCAACCGTACGATATCCGGTACAGACCAGGTAAACGTGGATGGCCGCACCTTCAATATCACCTATACCCTGAACCGCAGGTAATGATTCACGAAAGGAAGCAAATTTAAAGTCATAAAATAAGCGAAAGCCATTCCTGTCCGGAATGGCTTTTTTAATCTGCCTGAATGGTAAAACAAATTAATGAAGCATTGCCGGATAAACTACGGCTGGTTGTTTGAAAACTATTCTTCCACCCGGACAGATTGAATAATGAGGGACCGCAATGACGTCCGGATGCATCCGTCCCGTAAATCGTACACCGTACATCGTAAATCGATTTATCTTCACCCCATGCAGTTCGAAACGCTTTTTTCCAGCCGGCGCTTTGGGTATGACAGGGAGAGCCGGGATAACCGCTCGGGTTTTCAGCGTGATTTTGACCGGCTCATCTTTTCCTCGGCTTTCCGCCGCCTGCAGAATAAAACACAGGTGTTTCCGCTGCCGGGAACGGCGTTCGTACACAATCGTCTTACTCATTCCCTGGAAGTGGCTTCCGTAGGCCGCAGCCTGGGTAAGCTGGCCGGGGAACGCATCAGCACCCGCTTTAAAGATGCGCATGAAGATGCATTTGAATTTTACCGGTACGAGCTGCCCAATGTGATTGCTGCAGGCTGCCTGGCTCATGACATCGGGAATCCGGCTTTTGGTCATTCCGGTGAAAAAGCCATTGCGGCTTACTTCGAAGACCATGCCGCCCTTCCGATCGACGGCAGGCCTTTGCACGATTATTTTCAGCCTGCACAATGGAACGACCTGACCACATTCGAAGGCAACGCCAATGCGGTCCGGATCCTGACCCATGGATTCCGGGGACGCTTTCGCGGCGGTTTCGGGCTGACCTATACCACGGTAGCTTCTATCCTCAAATATCCCTGCGAATCATCGGCTATGGATAAGCGGTTCAAGCACCGGAAGAAATACGGTTTTTTTCAATCGGAAAAAGGCAATATTGCTTCGCTGGCTGAAGAGCTCGGGCTGATCCCGGAGAGCGGCGAACCGCTGGTTTACAAACGGCATCCCTTTGTTTACCTCGTGGAAGCAGCCGATGATATTTGCTACAATATCGTTGATATGGAAGATGCGCAGCGCCTGGGGATACTAGGGCGGGAGGAAGTGGTGGATGCATTCATTGAGCTGATCCGCAAGGTGAACCGCCCGGGAGAAAATGCAGATAAGATTACCAGCAGCTACCGGAAAATCACGGACGGCAATGAAGCCATTGCCTTCCTCCGCGCCATGGTCATCAACATTCTGACGCAGGAAGCGGCTGATATCTTTGCCGCCAACGAAGAAGCGATTCTGTCTGGTTCGTTCAACAATACCCTAATCGATGAACTGCACGACCGCACCGGCGCGCTGCAAACCGTGAAGACATTATCCGTGCAAAAGATCTATGGACACGATACGGTGATCCAGCTGGAGATTGCCGGTTTTAATGTAATGTCGGAATTGCTCGGATTGATGGTGCCGGCGCTTCTCCGGCAAAAACCTACCCACAAGGAAGCAAAAGTGCTGAAGCTCTTTCCCTACCAGTTCACCCAGTTTGAAGAAACGGCCGACCCGTATGAGCGGGTGCTCAATGCCCTTGATTTTCTCAGCGGCATGACCGATGAATACGCTACGGAACTGTACCGCCGCCTAAAGGGCATCGTGATTCCCCCGCATGGTTGATCGGGACCTGCTACCAGAGCAGTATTTGCGCTGAACATGGAAACCTTTGTTTTTTTCCAGGAACTCTGTCATACTTCCGGAACCAGGCGGTGTTGTTAACTTTCAAAGCAGATAAACATCAATCTTCACGGCTGTTCATTTTCGGAACCGATTTCAGATTCTTACGGAGGGTTTGTTTGAGGTGGCATTTCACCAGCTCGCCCATGGACCGGCACCTGCCGAATTGCCCTATACCGTAATATTCATCCAGCTCAGAGGCCAGCTGAATGGTTTTCTGAGGAGAGGAAAGTTCATCCCCTTTCATGATGTCCAGCAACTCCTTGATGCGGTACCGGGACGAGGCGAGCCGGAAGGCGATCAGCGTCCGCTCCTCGGTCTGGTATTGCTGGATGGAATCCCTGTTCAGGTGCTTCAGCGACTGTTCCACGTACGGAAGGTTTTCTTTGAAAAATTGCGGCAGGTAAAGATTCTTCCTGCCTTCATAGCTTTGCTGGTCGAAGTCGATGGCCCGGATCCGGTACTGGAAGTCTTCAATATCCGGTGTAAGCTCCACGACGAAATTATAGCTGCGCATGTCTCCCAGCAGCCGGACGAAACAGCGTTCGTTGAATTTCACAAATTCTTTTGCGATGCGGATCTTGTTGCTTTCCGGGGCCAGCAGGTACTGCTGCACAAACACATCGCCCGGTATACCCGGTATATGTTCCTCCACCAGCGTGTCACTTCCTGTAAGGTAAGTAATGCGGTTGGGCGAAAGGAGGTGTTCAAGCTCCAGCCCGTACACCCGGGAAGCATCTTCCTTTTTGATGTAATAGTGATCGTAGTTATCGTTGTAGCGGTTGACTATCCGGATACGGAAGGGATTGGAATTGCCGAAGGTGCAAAAGTCTACTCGGGCTACATCCAGGTGTTTGGTAAAAGTATAGTCGCCTTCCGTTTTAAGGATGGCATATACCTGGATCAGGGCTTCACGGAGGTGATTCCACCGGTCCATATCGTAAATGACTTTTTCCCAGAGCGTATCCTTCCCCTGTTTGTCGCGCAGCGGAACGGATGAAGACAGGTGCATGAGGTCGCTGTAAGCAACCGGGAGCACCACCTCACGGCCGTGCTTTTTGAGGTAAGCCCGCAGGCTTTTACTTACGGGGAAAAAAGGCTTCTTTCGGGAAGGCTTGTCATTGGCCGGCTGCCCACTGTCCATACCGGGATGAAATGGAATCATGGATGTAATGTAAAAACCAGTTCCCATATCCAACTATATTGAGGCGGACATCCCGAATTTTATCCGGAAATCGTTTCCGGAACTTCAAGCGCACTGGAACAGCAAAGAATCAGCGATCGGTTCGTACGATAGGAATACGGGAGGTCGACACTTCCCGACGGACCGAAAATTAACCTAACTGCTAAAGCGCTGCCAGCTCGAGCCGGAATACATTCCGGGCATGTACCGGCCGTTTTTCTTCCAGCTTCCGGTAATGGGTCTCAAACTGGGTAAAGAGTTTTTCTGCTTCCAGGTCGTAGCGGTCACGGTCCGGCCAGGTGGCTGCCGGGTCGAGCAAATGTTCCGGAACACCGGGACAGGCCACAGGTATGGCCAGGTTGAATATGTTGTTATTCCGGTAGGCCACTTCTTCGAGGTCGCCGTTCAGAACGGTCCGTATCATAGAGCGGGTATAGTTCAGGGAGATGCGTTTGCCGGTGCCGTACCCTCCGCCGGTCCAGCCGGTGTTGATCAGCCAGGTGTTCACGCCATGCCTGCGGATCTTTTCCGCCAGCATAGAAGCATACACAAAGGGATGAAGGGGGAGGAACGGGGCCCCGAAGCAGGGACTGAACGTGCTTTTGGGCTCGGTGATACCCGCTTCGGTTCCGGCAATCTTGGCCGTATACCCGCACAGGAAATGATAGAGCGCCTGGTCGGCTGTTAACCGGCTGACGGGTGGTAAGACTCCGTAAGCATCACAGGTCAGGAAAAAGATATTTTTCGGAAGCGGGGCTACCGGGGGGATCAGTGCATTTTCGATGAAGGAGAGGGGGGTAAGAAACCCGGGTGTTTTCTGTTATGCTCTTATCCGCATAATTCACCCGGTTGGTACCCGGGTGGAAAGTGACATTTTCCAGCATCGCTCCGGGCCGGATGGCGGCAAAGATCTGGGGTTCTTTTTCGGGGCTCAGGTCAATGCATTTGGCATAACAGCCGCCTTCAAAATTAAAAATTCCCTCATCGTTCCAGCCATGTTCATCATCTCCGATGAGCCGGCGGTTATTGTCGGCGCTTAGGGTGGTTTTACCGGTACCGCTCAGTCCGAAGAACAGCGCCATGTCACCGTTAATGCCCATATTGGCGCTGCAATGCATGGGAAGCACTTTTTTCTCGATGGGCAACAGGTAATTCAAGGCGGTAAAAACGGCCTTTTTCATTTCCCCGGTGTATCCGGTGCCACCGATCAGGATGATGCGCTTAAAGAAATCGAGGATGGCAAAATGCGGGGAGCGGACGCCATCCTTGCAAGGATCTGCCGTAAAACCGGGTGCATGGATGAGAACCCAGTCGGGCAGCTGGTCGGTGGAGCGTTCCCTGTCAGGGGCCAGAAACATATTACCGGCAAAAAGGTTGGCGGCCGGTGTTTCCGTAATCACGCTCAGGGTGAGTGCATAGTCGGGATGCGCACAGGCTACGGCATCCCGCACCCACAATTCCCGTCCGGATAAATAGGCGCCTGCCTTCTGCAGCAGCGACTCAGCGAATTTGTAATCAATCGGCTGGTTGAAATCGTTCCAGTCCACCAGTTCCTCGGAGATGGCATAGCGTACAATGAATTTGTCTTTGGGAGACCGGCCGGTGAACGTTCCTGTGCGGATGACCAGGGCGCCGGTCTCACTCAGGCGGCCTTCACCGCGGTCAATGGTTTGTTGTACCAGTGTTTCCGTGGGTAACTGGTAATGGATGGCGGACTGGCGGATGCCTAAAATACGCAGCTGATGTTGAAGTGAAGCAAGCAATCGTTCGTTCATAAAAAAGGGTTTTTTATGCACTGAAAAAATAAAATTGACGCAATCGTAAAGCAAATAAAGGAAAAATTCCTGTCAGAAACTCTCTTTCATGTTAATGTAACACACTGAAAAACAGGATTTCTTTTCGGATGTCAACAGTAAACCGATTTAGCTTACCCGTAAAAATTTCCCTTTCTGATAACATTCAATCATTCCGCCAGATCGTTAACGGGCTCGTAGCACTGCAATCATCAATAGGTAGGAGGACAATACCGGTCATCAGTTCCCAGCCGGAACTGTCACCGATAAGAAATGTATGTGAGTAAATGCAGGAGGGGAGGAGCGCAGGAGCGCATTGTTTTTTGGACTTCGCCAAAAACCATTTTACAAAAACAACAAAAGAAAAATCGTAAACAGGTAAATACTCAGTGATCCATTTGAAGAATGGCTGCCCTGGTTTATGGTACTACCGTACCAAAGGTAAGTTTACCAAATCGCACGCCGTACCGAGTAATTCGTGCCTTAAAAGACCGGCGGATTCCGCTTCACCACGGTCCGGAAGTTGATCAGTGTTTCCGTACGCACAATACCCTTGATGGCATCAATCTTTTCATACAGGACCTGCATCAGGTGGTCGTTGTTGCGGGCCATGATTTTTACAAACAGGGTG
>DATAGL010000012.1:0-2983 GCA_036263755.1 Chitinophagaceae bacterium
GCGGGTCCATTTCACCCCATTGACGGAATACTACCTGGACTCCAATAACGGCTCTCCGCGACGGATGCTCCTGGCCCTGTCGCTGGTGGCGGGCTTCATCCTGCTCATGGCCCTCGTCAACTTCATCAATATTTCGATGGGCAACTCCATCGGACGGCTCAAAGAAATCGGCGTACGGAAAGTGATGGGCGGAACCAGGCCTCAACTGATGCTGCAGTTCATCGTGGAATCCACCCTGCTCGTTCTGTTCGCCATCGGCCTTGCCCTGGCCCTGTTCGAAGTATTCCGCCCCTTCTTCAGCGGGCTGCTGGACCGGCAACTACCGGCGCTTTCCGGTTTCCCTGCCTACTTTATCCTGATACCATTGCTGGCCGCTCCCGCCATCGGGTTGCTGGCCGGGCTCTATCCTGCATTCGTTCTTTCGGTACAGCCCTCGGTTGCCTCGCTCAAAGGAAAACTGCAATCGGTGCGGGAGAAGAAAGCGTTCCGCACCGGCCTGACGGGCCTTCAGTTTATGACGGCCATCATCGTATTTATTGCCGCGCTGGTGATCACCGAGCAGGTCATGCATTTCTTTACCCGCGACCTGGGTTACCGCAAAGAAGGGCTGGTAACGGTTCGCGTACCCCGCAACTGGACACCTGAAGGTCTGCAGCGGCTGGAGACCGTACGCAACGAGTTCCGGGCCCTGCCGCAGGTGGCCGAGGCCAGTATGTCTTTTGAAAAGCCCGACGGAAACAGCGGAAACATCGGGCTCCGCTATCACCTGCTGGGCAAAGATTCCAGCCAGGCGGCTACGGCCATCTCTGTGATCAGCGATGAGCGGTTTGCCGCCACCTATGGCATCCCGATGATCACCGGGTCGTTTTACCACGAGCGGGGCGGACGATACGATTCCACCCGGCTGGTGCTGAACGAATCCGCTGCCCGCGCCCTGGGCTATACCCGCCCGGAAGAAGCGATGGGCGCCTCCGTCCGGGTCATTGGCTACCCGCAGACCTTCACGGTAACCGGCGTGACGCGGGACTTTCACTTCGGCTCCCTGCAGAAGCCGATCGAGCCTCTGCTGTACCTGCAGATCAACCAGAACATCATTCACCGCTTCCTGACCTTCCGGCTGCGACCCGGTGCGCTGGCTCCTTCGCTGGAAGCTCTGCGTGCGAAATGGAGCGTTCTTTTCCCGGATGCGCCGTTTGATTATACCTTCATGGATGATGCACTGACGCAGCTTTATGCTTCGGAGCTGAGGATGCGGAAAGCGGCACAGGCCGCCACGGCTATTGCGGTGCTGATGGTGCTGCTGGGCGTGCTCGGCGTAGTGGTGCAGAGCATGGCCCGCCGCACGAAGGAAGTAGGCATCCGCAAAGTGCTGGGCGCCTCCGTGGTGCGCGTAGTGCTGTTGTTCTTTCATGAGTTCACTCCGGTGTTCCTGGTGGCCAACCTCCTGGCCTGGCCGCTCGCCTGGTACGGATTGAACCGCTGGCTCGACGCTTATGCCTACCGCATTCACCTGACCTGGACACCTTTCGCGCTGGTGACGGTGGTGCTGTGCGCGCTGGTCAGTGCGGTGATTGTCGGGGTTTCGCTGCGCCTGGCGCGTACCAACCCGGTGCGGAACCTGCGGAGTGAATAGGTCAATGGGGGAATGGGTGAATCTGTAGGTGAATAGGTGGGTAGGTGAATGTGCAGAAGTGCAAATATGCAAATGTGCGGACGGAGCCGGGATGATAATGGGTAGGATTGAAAACTGATTTGGACGAATATTTTATACCGTTATTTATGAAATGCAACAAATGACAATGAGGCTTTTGGTACAACAGCGAACCTGCAAACACCAAACCAGCAAACCGCAAAATCCATTACCTGCCGGAAACTTTTAACCATAAATTTCAAACCTTAAACCCTCAGAATATTTTGATCGAACTGCAACACATCTCCAAATGGGTGCAACAGGGCAACAACCGCACCTTTATTCTGAAAGACATCAACCTGCAGGTGCAGGAAGGCGCTTTCGTGTCCATTATGGGCCCTTCGGGCTCGGGCAAGTCCACCCTGCTGAACATCATCGGTATGCTGGA
Source organism: Chitinophagaceae bacterium (assembly GCA_036263755.1). Lineage (GTDB taxonomy): Bacteria > Bacteroidota > Bacteroidia > Chitinophagales > Chitinophagaceae > Flavisolibacter. The sequence continues at coordinate 2,079 of DATAGL010000012.1, forward strand.
CCAGCCTTCGGAAGGCTCTTATCATTTCGGTGGTCAGTCCGTTTACGACCTGAAAGAAAAGCATCGATCGGAACTGTATAAAAAAAACATCGGCTTTGTATTTCAGTCTTACCACCTCATCGATGAGCTGACCGTATACGAAAACATTGAAACGCCCCTGCTGTATCAGAACGTGAAGTCTTCGGAGCGGAAGGCGATCGTGAGCGATATGCTCGACCGGTTCCAGATCGTGGGGAAGAAGGATCTTTTCCCGAACCAGTTGTCCGGCGGCCAGCAGCAGCTGGTGGGCATTGTACGGGCCCTGATCGCCCGTCCGCGCCTTATCCTGGCCGATGAGCCCACCGGCAACCTGAATTCGAAGCAGGGTGAGGAGATCATGGAGGTCTTCCGCACCCTGAACCAGGAAGAAGGGGTAACGATCATCCAGGTGACCCATTCCGAAAAAAACGCCACTTATGGCGACCGTATCATCCAGCTGCTCGATGGCCGCATTGAGCACTGATCAAAACCCAAGAACATGAAACAGATTTTTCTGGCAACCATAGGGGCCATGCTCCTGACACTTGCCGCACCCGCGCAAAAGCAGCTGACACTGAACCAGGCGCTTGAAACGGCGCTGAACAACAACCTCACCGTAAAGCAATCCGGCCTGCTGGCCGAAACGGCGGAAGTCGGCTGGAAACAGGCCCGCCTGAACCGCCTGCCCGACCTCAATGCCCTCGTCAATCACGGTATCAACCAGGGCCGCAGCATCGACCCGTTTACCAACTCCTACGTGAACCAGCAGGTGCAATACGGCTCCTACGGACTGAGCTCCGGTATCGTGCTTTTCAATGGGTTTAACCTGCAGCACAGCCTGAAACGCGATGCCCTTTCATACGAAGCGGCCCGCATGGACCTGCAGC
>DATAGL010000013.1:0-1680 GCA_036263755.1 Chitinophagaceae bacterium
CTTACGGGTGGCGGCTCGCAGCTGAAGCACCTGATCCAGCTGACCGAATATGTTACGGGCCTCAACTGCCGCATCGGCCTTCCGACCGAGCACCTGGCCGCCGGACATATCGAGGAGCTGGCCAAGCCCACCTATGCCACCTGCCTGGGCCTGATCCTGAAAGGGTATGACGATTACGAGCACAACCGCAAGCAATTCGATCACCAGTTCAAGCAGGTAGTCGTACCCGAAAACCTGAAGAGCCATTCAACGGAAGAAGAGCCGGTAGAAGTAACGATTGGAAATGAATCATTGCACCGTCCGCGAAAAGGCATGTCAAACTTCTGGGGTAAATTCAAGAACAGTTTGATCGACATTTTCAAGGAAGAAGAAGACCACCGTCTGTAACATTGGTACGGTTCCTGCACAGGGAGCCGTCCGCAAGCGAACCATCATTCCATCTGAATCTATTAACAGCGATCATCCATTGAGCGCGCAAATCATTTTTTATGATCCATTTTGATTTACCGAAGGAAAAGTCCTCCATCATAAAAGTCATCGGTATCGGTGGCGGCGGCAGCAATGCCGTGAACCACATGTACAGCCAGAATATCGAAGGCGTCAACTTTATTATTGCCAACACCGATGCGCAGGCCATCGCCCTGAGCAACGTGCCCAACAAGGTACAGCTCGGGCCGCACCTGACGCAGGGCCTCGGCGCCGGCGCCAATCCCGAGATCGGTCGCCAGGCCACCGAAGAATCGCTCGAAGAGATCAAGCGCATTCTGGAGGTGAACACGAAGATGGCCTTCGTGACCGCAGGCATGGGCGGCGGAACCGGTACCGGCGGCGCTCCCATCATCTCGAAGATCTGCAAGGACCTCGGCATCCTGACCGTAGGCATCGTGACCACGCCCTTTGCCTACGAAGGCCGCAAGCGCCAGCAGCAGGCTGAGGACGGCATCAAGAACCTGAAGCAGTATGTCGACACCCTGCTGGTGATCTCCAACGACAAGCTGCGGCACCAGTTCGGCAACCTGAAAATGCGCGAGGCGTTCGCCAAGGCCGACAACGTACTGGCCACTGCAGCCAAGTGCATCACCGATGTCATCAACAGCACCGGTCAGATCAACGTTGACTTTGCCGACGTATGTACCGTCATGAAGAACGGCGGTGTCGCGATCCTGGGCAACGCTGCCTGCAACGGGGAGAACCGGGCACAGCGCGCCATCGAGGAAGCCCTCAACTCGCCGCTCCTGAACGACAACGACATCAAGGGCGCCAAATGGATCCTCATCAACATCAACTCGGCCGAAGGCGAGCACGAGTTCACGATGGACGAAGTGGACATCATCCAGAACTACCTGCTCAGCCAGGCAGGAGAAAACAGCGACGTGATCCTGGGCCTGGGCTACGACAACACGCTCGGCGACAAGATCGGTATTACCCTTATTGCCACGGGTTTCCAGTTCAAGGATCCTTTCACGAAGAAGGAAACCCCCAAGCCGGAAGTAAAGAAGGAAGAGCGCATCGTGATGACGCTCGGCGGAGAGGCCGTCAAGCCCCAGCCGAAAGTGGAAGCGCCCGTTGATCCGCTGGCTCCCCAGCTGATCGACGAGCATAGCCCGGCAGAAAATGTGACGCCGGCCTTGGAAGAACCGCAAATGGAATTATCTTTATTCCCCCAGGCTTACCTGCAGG
>DATAGL010000014.1:0-1557 GCA_036263755.1 Chitinophagaceae bacterium
GGCTGTTCTCTTCCGGACTGCATTTATTCAGAAACGGGCCCAGCGGTGATCCATACAGGAATCCTTCCACCACCTGCTCTGCCGTGGAGGCAATGCCGGTAAGCCGCAGTTTTTCCAGGGTAAGCACTTCCAGACCCGAGCTTTTCAGCAAGCTGGTGATCTCCACCGGCTGATAAAAAGAATAAGGCCCTTTCTGCCCGAAATCCGGAGCACGGGCACCCAGCACTTCGTTCAGTGTATCCTGGAACAGCTGTGCGACCGGGTTGGCTTTCGCAGCATCCCAGGTATTGAACAGGAACCTACCCCGGGGCTGCAGTACCCGGGCTATTTCGTCAAAAGCTTTCCGGCGGCTGGCAAAAAACATTACCCCGAACTGGCAAACTACTACCGGGAAGGTGGCGGCTGCAAAAGGCAGATCATGGACATCAGCCGTTTGCCAGTCAATGCCCGGGTCGGTCAATAACTGCCGGGCTAATGAAAGCATATCCGGCTGGATATCGGTAGCGAACAGGCGGCTGGCCGGATCCATACGGAACCGGAGGTGGCGGGTTAGCCTTCCGGTACCGCAGGCTATTTCCAGTACAGGACCCTGCATCCCATCCGGAAGGAAGGTTGCCAGATGCCGGGCAAAAGGCTCAAAAAAAAGCGGCCCCAGGAAGCGTTCGTACCGTTGCGGAACAGTATCGGAGTATGGTGATAATCCTGCCTGCATTTCAAACGAGGCGCTGACCGGGGATGCTGAAAAAGGGAAAGGCTTCCCAAGTGAACAAGCCTGCCTGGACACGGGGATCCGCCTCCATGGCAGTACTGACGGCACCGGGTTCGGTCAGGGCAAAAACGAGCAGCCCCTGGAGTACTGCATCCTGCTGAACCGGTCCGAACACATGCAGCTTTCCCTTGCTTTCCAGCGTAAAAAGGTGCGCCAGGTGGCCCATCTGCAGACGGTCCCGCTCTTCTTCTGCAGGCTGGCAGGGGCCGGTCTTAAGTAATACACGGGTGTAAGGCTTGCCGGTAGCCACCTTTCCCAATATGGTTTCGGGGCTGAATGATGTGGTGGGTAAAACAGGCATAAAAGGGCTTGTCCGGACAAGGTAGGAAATCCTGCTTATTTTATTCCCTCCGTACCGAAATCCAAAACCACGGGGCCTCCCGCCGGGTATCCCGTGCAGGTGAGCACAAAACCCTGCTGCTGGTCGGCTTCAGTGAGCACTTCGTTGCGGGCCATCCATACCCGGCCTTCCAGGCACCGGACAGCACACTGGCCGCAGCTTCCGGCATTGCAGCTGTACGGCAGGGAAAGTCCCTGTGCACGTGCTGCCTGAAGGATCGTTTGGGGGTATTGAACCGGCAGCGTATGTTCCTTCCCGCCCTGACGGATGTGTACCAGATGCGTGTCGGTATCCGGAGGAAGGATGTGCCGGGGCAGCGGCTTCACGTCGAATACTTCCCGGCGGATATGGTGCGGGGGAACATGGTGTTCCTGAAGCAGGTAGGTACAAAGCCGCATGTAACTTTCGGGACCGCAGGTATAAAAAAGCGTATGCGCCCGGCCGTTAG
>DATAGL010000015.1:0-4609 GCA_036263755.1 Chitinophagaceae bacterium
CACCCGGCCGCGGGTCAGGGTCCGCCCGCCAAGATCCAGGACAGTATAGTCATAGTCCCCGGGGCTGGTCACCTGCAGCTGCTCACCGCTGACCAGGCTGGCCACGAGTGACGGGCGGCGTTCCCCATCACTGCGCAGGGCAATGACATTGGAATAATGTTCCCGGCCATTGTCGAACAGGACCCGCATCCGGTACAGCACCACGCCGGCAGCGGCCGGCTGCAGCACCAGGCTGCGGGCAGCTACCGCGGGCGCTCCGGCAGCCGTAAACGGACTGCCATTGGCCGAAACCTCCACCACCTGCCGGGTCACCGTTTCATCGGCATCAATCTCCCAGCTGAGCTCGTGTCCGTCGGTTCCCGTGCTGCCCTTCAGTTCCAGCCGGCGCAGGGGCAGCGCGTTCATGCTGCCGAACTGGCCTTCTACCGAAAAGGAACCGAGGCTGCCGTATTCGGAGGTAAAGCGGTTCCCTTTACCGTCGATGGACAGGTAATACGTTCCCGTATTCAGGGTCGTATCCACCGAAGCACTCAGCATGGCGGAAGGATTATATACGCCGATGCTGTTCGTCTGGCCATCGAACAGTTCCATTTCGATGTCGAGGTTGGAGCCGGTGCTGCCGTCGCCAAGGTTGGTGGGTATGGCTGATATGGCCACGCGTCGGGTACCCGTTACCACGAATTTGAACAGGTCCTTGTCGGAAGGGGTACTGATCATCCCGGAAACCGAAAGCTGGTTGCTTTGCACCCGCGCCGCAGCAGCGGTACTGAACTCGGCACCGTAATCATCGCTGCGGTAGCCGAAGCCGTTGATGGTATTGGTGATCACATCGAGATCGCTCTGGATGACATTGCAGCCCGAAGAGTTGGGGCCCCGGTGCCAGCCGGTGAAGTTCTTGGAGTAGCTGTTGCCCATGATGGGTGCCCAGCCGGTTTCGCCTTCGCCGGTGCCGCCGTGGTAATCGGCGATCTTGCGGCAGGTAGCGTCGTATACCGATTGGTGGCGGAGCCCGAGGGTATGGCCGGCCTCATGGGATACCGCTTCCGCCACGCTCTTGGCGCGCAGTCCGAGCAACTGGGAGAACACGAAACAGGGCGTATTGTCGCCCCAGGTGAACGAGCCGGTCCAGGCTACACCGCCGGCGCGGCCGTACCATTCGGAGGTAACGGTGACCACTACGCGCATCCGCTTGAATGCAGGAGCGCTCCAGTATTTGGCAGAATCGGTGGTGATGTTGATATTGAAAGGACGGAAGTCTTCCGCTACCCGGTGAAACACTTCGGTCATCTGGATGGTGTTCAGGCCGGAAGGAGCGCAGGCTACCGTGCCGCCGCCATTCCAGGCAGTGCCGCTCACAGTATGGCCATCGAAGTCGATGAATACCGTGGCTTCCGCAGCGGGAAAGCTGTTGTGCAGCGGAACCTGCGCCCGGGCGGGGCAGAGTGCGGTCAGCAGGGTGAAGAAAATAAGGTACAGGTTTTTCATACAAGGCAGGATGGATGTTCGGAACGGCTGGACAAGGGACAGGGCAGAAAACGGGCGCTATTCAGAGAGCAGGTCCTCCGCCTCTTTTTTCTGGAGCCGGTAGTCGTTGCCCTGGCGAACGATGTCGTAGGCATCGCCGTGTTTGAAGCTCAGGATCCTCCCTATGTAATGAAAACTGCCGTCGTCCTGCCGGATGCGGGTAAACGTAAGCGTGGCCCCGGGGCGGTCCGAAAGGCGCACCACGATGCTTTTCACGCGCTGATCGGAGGCGTCGGAGCGGGAAACCACGGCGCCCGTGCAACGGAACGATGGGGTGAGGGAAAGCTGAACGCTGGTGCCGACCGGCTCATCGAGCAGGGCGGTGAGCGAGGAAAGCTGCAACCGCATGTTGTCGGGCAGGTCCGTAAATAATTTTGACTTGGGAGCTTGTTCGAGCGGTGTGTTGATGACCGTCCTGATGTCTTGTGCCGACGCGTGCATGGAGCACAGGCCGAGCAGTACGCCGACTGCGCAGGTGAATAGGTATTTCATTGGATATGGTTTTAAAAGTTACGTGAACTTTTAGCGCCCATTGGGGGCGATGGTTTTCATAGACGGCTCGAGGTGCAATATTTGGAAAAAAATAACCGCCGGCAAAAGCAGGGCGGCAGAAATTAAGAAAATTAAGTGTTACCCCTCAGCCTTATCGTATGACAACGTATTAGGGATGCGTAGATGTACGGTGTATGATGTACGATGTACGGTATGATTGCAATCCCCTTGCGGGTCGGCCCCCAGCTGGCCTGGCGAGTAGAACCGCAGAACAAGGAATAACGATTGAAGGAAGATGAATGCATACGGGCAGAACGATCTAACCAGGATCGGCGTACCCAATCGTACATCGTACACCGCACATCGTACATCGACACGAAAACATTTCCCCGCAGCCGCCACTCAATACTGCCCTGTACTCAGCATCACCAGCGTGCAGGCCACCACGGGCTCGATGCCGTTTTCGCGGGCGCGGCGCATGAGATCAGGGTTTTCCGTGCCGGGGTTGAAGATGATCCGCCGGGGACGCAGATCGAAAATGTAGTCATAGTACTCCTGCTGGTTGGTGGGGTTCAGGTACAGGGTTACCGTATCCACGGAGTCGGTGATCTGGTGGTCCGTTTCTATGGGCACCTCGCCGATCTGTCCCTTCTTTTTGCCGATGGCCAGCACGGGGTGCTGGTGGGCTGCGAGCCGGTTCACCGCCAGGAAACTGTAACGGGCCGGGTTAGGCGATGCGCCGAGCACTACGGTTTTCTTCTTGCCTGCCATAGGTTGCTGTTCTTTACTTGCAGAAAAGGTACAAAGGTTATGCCTTAAAAATCTCGGCCATGGGTCAGGCGGATCACGGGTCCGGCCAAGGCAGGCAGGGCGCGGAAGCTCCGGACAAACAGGTTGCTGAGGGTGTTGTGCCCAAAGAAAGGCTGCAGCCAGCGCCCGGCCAGCAGCCGCGACCCGAAGGCCTTCTTCCATTGCCGGGTATAGGCTGCTTCCAGCTCCGGCCGGCTCATGCGCTCCTCCAGCAGTTCCGGGATCAGGCGCCCCAGGATCTTGCTGCCGTGCAGGGCCATGCTCATCCCGTTGCCGCACAGGGGCGTGATCATCCCGGCAGCGTCTCCCAGGAGGAGTACGCCCTGCTCTACCAGTGATTTTTTACGGAACGACACCTGCGAAATGGTCAGCGGGAAGGAAGGCACCGTTTCGGCTTCCCGGAAGATGCGGTCCAGGTGCGGGTTGGCGCGCAACGCATTTTTTTCCAGCCGGGGCACCGAGTTGCCCGCGGCCTGCAGGCTGCCGGCCGTGGTCAGGTAACAAAGACAGCACAATCCTTCTTCAATCCGCGAGATGCCGCAGTAGCCGCCCGCAAAATTATGCAGCCCGATCACGTCCTCGGGCCAGGGCACGCGCACATGGTATTTCACCGCCACGAAGTTCGACCCTTTCGACCGGGCCGGAAGGGCGAACGGCCGTTTCCACTGCACATCCAGGTTGCTGCGCTTGCCAAAGGAGCCTGCGCACACGCGGGCCTGTACGTCCTGTACTCCGCCGGCATGCCGGAGGCGAACGGCATACCCGCTTTCCCCTGCCTGCACCGCCTCGGCCTTTACTCCTTCGAGCAACTGCACGCCGGCTGCCCGGGCCAGACCGGCCAGGGTGCTGTCCAGCCGGTGCCGGCTTACGCCGAAGCCCCCGAGCGGCAACTGCGTGGTAAAGCGCCCGCCGTCGGGTGCCGTCAGCAACAGCCGCCGGATGAGTGGCAGCCCCCACTGTTCCAGGGGCACGCCCAGGCTTTGCAGGAACGGCCAGGATTCGTACGAAATGTATTCGCCGCAGACCTTATGAAAGGGGTAATGCTCCTTCTCTGCCAGCACAACGCTAAATCCTGCATGCGCCAGCTGTACCGAAAGGGACAGGCCGGCCAGGCCCCCGCCGATGATCAGCACATCGCAGGAAGCAGGCAGCGTAACCGGATGACGGGGTTCAGTACTCATGTAAGTTGTTCCAAAAAGCGCGCGGCGGCCGCATTCACCTCGGCATGCCGCTCGATCAGCCCCTGGTGGTTTGCCGGGCTCACGGTTACCAGTTGCGCGTCCGGCATGTGATCCTTCATGTATTGGCTTGCTTCCGGACGGGTAAGCCGGTCACGGTCCGCCGCCAGGATGAGTGCCGGCACCTGCATGGAGGGCAGCGCGCCGGTCACATCGTACCGGAACATGCCCAGCACGCCGCGCGCTGTTACCGCGGGCGGCGCCAGCACCGACAGCAGCGTGGTAAAATCCAGCTGCTTCGCGGTTTGCGTGCCGGCAAAAGTCAGGAAGCGTGTCATTAAATGTGCGTTCCCGTTAAGATAACTCATCCAGCGCGAGATCCAGATCAAGGGCGATAAAAAAATCATCAGGTAACAAAGGGGCACCAGCACCGGTTTCTGCAGGGCGGTCATGAGTCCGCTGAAGAGGGTGGTGCGCACCGGGTTCGTATAGGTGGTGTGCTCGAGGATCACACCTTTGATGGGCGTACGGTTGGGATCCTTGCGTCGGGCGAGCAGGGTAAGGATGGTCATGCCGCCGATGGAGTGACCCCAGAGCACAGGGTT
>DATAGL010000016.1:0-4541 GCA_036263755.1 Chitinophagaceae bacterium
GCTGCAGGACGAAGCCGTGCTGCTGTCGCAGGTCCAGCAAAAGTTTGAAACCAACCAGGTTTCGCTTGAAACCTTCACGAACGCCTCCAAGCGCTACAATGCCGAACTGGTAAAAAAAGTAAACCTGCTGCGCGATGTGAATACCACCAAGGCCGACCTCGAATACCTGCTCGGCATGACCCTCGAAACCGCGCTCCAGCGGGTACGGCAAACGCCCCAGGGTCCGGCGAGAAGGTAAGTTTTATAGATAATGGTAAGTGATCCCGGATAAGGGAAAGAAACGGGAGCCGGCGGCAAACAAACGTCCGCTGCTCCGTTTGGCCACCGGGTTCGTGCTGAGCGGTAACCGTCCGGAACTAGATCTTCTGGTTCTGCACCACGGTAAACCGCTTCTTCATTTTCAGGAACCGCTTCTCGTACCACTCGAACGACAGCCAGGCCACCACGCCTACGGCCACCAGGCAGGTCAGCGGGTACAGGAACTCGTACACCGGCATATTGTTTTTGCCGAACAGCTTCAGGAAAAGGAACAGGACGCCCTGCGCTATGATGGCGTGAAAGATGTAAATGCCGTACGATACGCGGCCCATCGTTTTCAGCAGCGGCTTTTCCAGGTTCACGAGGAACCGGCCCGTGGAGGCGGCCAGTACGATGTAGGCAAACAAAAAGGCCGGCACGGTGGAAAACAGGTACGTGGAGACAAATGCCGGCGGCTTCAGGATGTTGGTTACATAAAGCAGTGTAACACCCACAACGGCTGCCTGTATCCATTTGTTTTCGATAAAGCCTTGTATGCGGCGGTAAAGGTGCTTGTTGAAGTACAGGTACGCCGCCGCAATGCCCATCCCGAAAGCGTCGAACCAGGTGGTGGTGAACACGGCGATCGGGTTTCCGTGACCGGGAAAGGTGATGGTGCCGGTGCTGTACAGATAATGCAGCAGGAACTTCGTGCCGATGCCGGTGGCAATGAGGCCGCCGATGATCCAGGGCATGTACCGGTTCGCTTTCTTTACCAGCCAGGGCGCAAAAAGGTAAAACTGTTCTTCGATACACACCGACCAGTACAGCTCGATCACGCCCTTGTTCGCCGCCATAAACACCAGCTGCAGATTGACGCTGAAGGTGAACAGGAATAAAAGGTTGGTCATGACCGGCGTATCAGCCGTGGCACCCAGCAGGTTCAGGATCCATTCAATGCCCAGGATGGAACCCAGTCCGAACAGGAAGTACAGGGGCCAGATCCGCAGCACACGCCGCATATAAAAATCCCTGATGCTTACCGTGCCCGTATGTTTTTTTTCGGTGAACAGCAGGTAAAAGATGAGAAAGCCGCTCAGCACGAAAAAGAGGTTAACGCCATATCCGCCCAGGGCAGAAACAAACGGCCGCTCTGCGTTGGCGGCCACGCCTGCATACACTTTGTAATCGGACATATGCTGCAGGAGCACCATACCGGCTGCCAGGAACCGGATGCCATCCAGGTTTTTGAAATAGACTTTGGGAGCGGACTGTTGCCCCTCCCGGGCCGGGCGGGCTGCCGGGGGAATGGTGTCAACTTGCATACGGCTTAAATATATCTACTGGGGGTTGCAAAAACAAGGAACGGAACGAATCTTTCGGCGCAAAGCCGCGACCCGCCGGCTTCATCAGGCGGCCCCGTTGCGGAGCAGGTCGTCGATAAATACGACCTTATGGTGTTCTGTTTTGAGGAATGATTTGTTGGCGCTCTTGATTTTGAACAGGGCCAGCAGCTGCCGCACGATAAAGAGGGGCAGCCGCAGGATATCGAGCACGATCCGCTTGTCGGTGGATTTGACCACCACGATGAGCAGGAAGCTCAATGCAAAGGTGGCGATCACGCCGGCCCAGAGGGGGAAAAGGGCGGGGCTGACCCAGTAGCTGAGCACAGCCAGCAGGAAAGCGATGCCCAGTGTGATGAACAGGGGTGGCCGCAGGGTGTTGAACCCGAAAAACAGCAGGTTCGGGCTCAGGCGGCGCAGGCCGGCCGTGAAGATCCCCCAGCCCAGTGAAAAATATTTGAAATACGCATTGATCCAGCGGGTGCGCTGCTGCTCCAGGGCCTGGCCGCTGGTGATCTTCTCGTCGTACAGCACGGCGGCCGGGGCAAAGGCGATCTGGTCCACCCGCTTGACCAGGTGGGCCTGCAGCTTTTTATCAAATCCGCCCAGCAGGCTGGAATACTCCACTTCGTTGTACAGTTCCAGGTCGATGGCCACGCCCGAACCCCAGATGGTGGAGGACATGCCGAGGCGCATCCGGATCTCGCGTTCGGTGAAAAAGTTGAAGATATCACCGATGGCATCCATGCGGGCAAAGGGCGTATCGGTGTTTTTCGGCTTGAAATCGCACTGCACCACCCGGTACCCTTTCCGGAAGTGGTTGTTCATGACTTCCAGGTAGGAGGGGTGAATCAGGTTGTCCACGTCCAGGATGATCACGGCATCGTGCTTCCGGCTGAAATGGGAGAGGCCGTACCGGATGGATTTGATCTTCGCATGAAGGGCGGGCTCGGGGTGGAGCACGGTTACTTTCGGATGGGCAAACCGGAGCTGCTCCGGATCGCAGTCGTCTGCCACCACGTATACCTGGAATTGCTGGTAGGTTTGCTTCAGGATAGAGTCTACCAGCGGGTGCACAAAGGCGGTTTCCTGGTGGGCCGTGATGATCAGGCCGAAGTCGAAGGATTTATCGGTAAGGAATTTCCTGCGTTCGTAAGGCGTTTTAACCCGGAACAGCTGCACAAAGCCATAGCTCAGGAGGGAAAAGAAGGGGATGAGCAGGTACAGGGCGAACAGGAAGCTGATCAGGTAAAACAGGTATGTCAGGATGAGTAGGGCCGTTTCCATAAATGAAGTGGTGCAGTCAGTGTCTGCGGCAAAGGTAAGATTGCGCACTCTTTGCCGGGTTTTCTATTTGCCGGGAGCCACCTCCAGGCGGCTGGCTTTTTCCCACAGGACGCTTTGCTTTCCTTTCAGATAGCGGGCGAAGCCAAGGTAAAGCGAATAATTGATAAATACAAAGTAGTAGGGGGCATAGAGGGCGCTGATCTTCACATTCCGGAGGGAGAGCACCCAGCCGGCCGCCGCCGCCCCGTAAAACAGCACCTGCCCGGCAAAGAAAACGTCATACCAGACCGAGGGCTCCGTAACTGCCAGCACGGCGTTGGTGATAAAGACAATCGGCAGGAGCAGGGGACAGAGCGTCCAGCGCAGCACCCGGTGCGAGAGGTACTGGAAGGAAAGCTTTCCGTACCGGAAAGGGTTGAGCAGGCTTTTGAGCAGCACCATCGACTGGAACGCCCCGGCCGAAATACGCACTTTGCGCTTTTGTTCCTCCTTCATGGAGGCGGAAGCGGTTTCCATGGCATAGGCCTCGGCATCGTAAGCCACCCGGTAGCCTTTCTGGGCCACGCGCAGCGAAATGACAAAGTCGTCGAGCAGGATGTTGTCGCCCGGGTGCTCGTACAGATCGGTGCGCACGGAAAACAGCTCGCCGGCAGCGCCCACAACGGTATGGAACTGCCAGTCCAGCTTTTTGAGGAAGGATTCATACTTCCAGTACAGGCCTTCGCCGGCGCCTGCGGCCGTATCGTTGGCGGAAGGCAGGATCTTTTTTTCCCCGGCCACGCCGCCTACCTGCGGGTTCCGGTAATGCCGCACGATATGGCGGATGCTTTCCCGGTTGAGCAGGGTATTGGCGTCGCAAAACACGATGTACGGCGTTTCCACAAAGGAAACGGCCCGGTGCATGGCTGCCACTTTGCCCCGGCGGTCGCTGCTGTGCAGGAGCCGGATCCAGGGAAAGCGGGCCACCTTTTCAGGGGTGGCGTCGGTAGAGCCGTCGGTAACAAAGATGACCTGGAGCCGGTCGCGCGGATAATCCAGCGCTTCGGTGTTCTTTATCTTCTCGTAAATAAAATGTTCTTCATTATAGGCCGCCACAATCAGGGTGACGGGGGGCAGGAACTCGGTTTCTTCCTCCACAGGCTGCCGGCGCATCCACCGGCGCCCTTTCAGCCAGGCCCAGAGGAGCAGGCCATAGCCGATATAGCTGTAAAAAGTAATCAGGACCCCGGCAAAAAAAAGAAGCTTCACAACGAACATAGGGCGGTAAGATAAAAATTTATTCAGGAGCGGTGCAAATACCCCGGCCTTCCGTAACGAAAAAATAACGGCCAGGGATAAGTTTTTTTCCGGTTTTGAAAAGTTTGGCACGGAGGGGCGAACCGTGCGCGACGGGCCGTGCCAAAATATTAAAAAAACAAATCATAGCATGGTTGCGCAGTTCATACAGCTAAAATGCGCTGAAAATCAGTTTCGCCTTTACTTTAATCCCTATACGTCGCATCTTTAACAGCTTTTTGGCACAATATTTAGTATTAGGCGACAATGTTGACAAAAATGGACTGCATATGGGAAATTTAACTTTACTTCTCTATTTTCGTAACCATCAGCGAAGCGTGATCGAAACCGGTTTTTCGATTGATGAATCCCTGATCGGAGTAAATCCATAACCCTATA
>DATAGL010000017.1:0-1563 GCA_036263755.1 Chitinophagaceae bacterium
TTGGAAAAGCGGTTGCTGAACAGTACGTTGTTCGTATCCACCTGCTGGAAAGCGCCGCTGAGCACCAGGCTGTGGTTCCCTGCGGAAGGCAGGTAGGCCTGCCCGCTGCCCGCCAGCTGGTAACCGGCCGCATCGAGCCGGTGGCGGTGCTGCAGTGTAAAGCCATAGCCCCATTTCGGAAAGATCTGCTGCAGCGCTCTCGGACGCTGGTGAAGCCATTGAACGAAATGGTGCAGGTAAGGGGTGGTGCGGTCGGCAATGGAATCTTTCAGCAACCCGCGCGGCAGCAGCTGGTTGATGGTGGCGTTGGTACCGAACAGCAGTTGCTTATAGGTTTTACCGAATGTAAAATTCAGGGGGATGGAATAACCCGCCCGGGCTTCGGCCTGGTCGAGCAGGTAAGTGCTGTTGCCCAGCGGCACATTCCGCCCGAAAGTATATTCCGCCCCGGCGGACAGTACCGGGTAAAACCCGCCGTAGCGGACATTGAAGCCGGTACCGTGCGACTGGTCCGCCCGGTTGTACCGGTAAAAGACATCGGTGGAAAAGTTGCCCAGCACATTGTCGGAAGCCAGCGTAAGGGTCACCTCCGGGTCCGAATAATCAGGCCGCCAGCTGTGGAAACGGAACCATCCTTCCGTACCCTTGTAGGCGCTTACCGGGAACGGGCGGTCCGCAGTATCCAGGAGGTTGGGCGAACGGTCCGCCACGGGGAAAGGCAGCACTTCTTCCCCCAGCATCAGGGGATTGATCGCCTCGCCTGCCAGGTCGTCCAGCGACCGGGACCGGATCTTGTACCCCGTGGCGGTGAACTGCGACCAGTACAGGCTGTCGCCCCGGACCGACGGAAAATAATGACCGGTGGATCCCGATGTGAGGCGGAAGAGGTTCTGGTCTTTCCGCGTCAGCGCATACAGGTCATCATTCCCCCCGAAGGAAGCGGTAAAAATGATCCGGTTCCCGGATACGGCGGGATGCCCGATGGTATATACGCCGGGCGGCACAAGGGTCTGACGGTTGCCGGTAGCCAGGTCCACCTGTTCGAGGCTCATGCGGCTGTCGGGCCAACGGAGGGCGGTAACTACCTGTTCTTCGCCGATATAGGCAGGATGGACGAACAAGGCACCTTCGGGTGCCGCCACCCGCCGCAGCGGATCCCCGCCGGCACTGAGCTCGGCCAGGTAGGTCCGGAGCGAATCGCTGTATTCCACGGCCACCATCCGGGTGCCGGAAGGAGCCGGTGAAGGGGTAAAGTACCGGCGGTTCCGGGTCAGGCGCCGCTCCCGCCCCGTAGCCAGGTCCAGCTCCACGATATCGCTGTAGGAAACGAGGCTCCAGCGGGGGTTCACTGCCTGCGCGGTATACAGGAGGCGGGAGCCGGAAACTGTGAACCATTCTTCCGTGGAGATAGACCGCTGCCGGATCCGGTGCTCGCCCCGGCGGTCCTTTAGGTAAAATGTGGGCACATTGCGGTAACCGGACTTCAGGTAGACCAGCGAGTCGGAGCCCAGGGGGCGGGGAAAAAAGTAATCCACCACCGTTTTGCCTTCAGCGCGGAGGGTA
>DATAGL010000018.1:0-8952 GCA_036263755.1 Chitinophagaceae bacterium
CCGCCCTGTCCGTCGGAATTGACCGGGGGCAGTCCGGTGATCTGCGCGCTGAGTGTACCGGTAGTGGTGGCGATCCGCATGGTGCCGCCCTTTTCGGTGATCAGCAGGCGCCCGTCGGGAAGGGCTACGATGCCCCAGGGGTTTTCCAGGTCGGAAGTCAGCACTGTGCCGGCATAGGGCGTGGTGGTTTTAACCCCGCCGATCCGGGTCTGACCCGCAAAGGCCGGCTTATAGGCAGAATTGGCCGCCTTTGTTTCCACCGGCGGATGGGTGGCGGAATCGGGACCGCTTTTGGCATTGCCGGCTGATTCGGACTGGTTGCTGGTCTGTGCGCCGCAGGAGGCCAGGAACAGGGCGCCGGCAGCCATCAACAGATACGATTTATTCATGCTTCTATGGTTTAAAGATGTACCGCAAAGGTAGGCGTTTGCGTCAGGAAAAAGGGGCGTTGAAAAGTTGATACGCTGATCAGTTGATCCGTTGATCAGTTGATAAAATGATTTGATTGATTGAGGAAACTGGCTCGAAAAAATGGTTCAGGAAACAAGAGCCAAATCCGTACCTGTACCCGAAACGTTGAAGGACACCTTCACTTTCCCGAACCGCTTATCGTACATCGTACATCGTAAACCGTACATCCCACCGCTACCTCACTTGCCCAGCAACGCCTTCAAAGCCGGCGTCACTTCTTCTGCCATCCGTGCATGGTCTTCCACGTCCGGGTGGCCGGTACAGCCGCGGGCCTGGAAGGGTGAAAAGAAAAAGAGAGCAACCGGGTAGGCACCAGGGTGCGCTTTGTCCACGCGCTCCTTCACCCGGGCCAGGCACCGCTCCAGCAGGCGGCCCCGTTCGCCCTGCACCATCGGGCTGCTCAGGAGCAGCAGGCGGGCGGCGGGTTGCAGCGCTTTTACCCGGTGAACGAACCGGACGTATTCCTCCACGAACCGGACACTATCGAAAGGGGCACGGGCCTGGACGCCGTCCCCATTGGAAAAATCGTTCGTACCCAGCGCTACCGCGATCACGCGCGGACGGAACCGGCTGAAGTCCCAGCGGTCAGTTCCCCCCGGCTGGAAATCCGTCTGTTCATAGACCTGCGGCATGGACGGGCCCTCGCGGTTCCAGGTCCGGTAGATGCCGATACCACTGACGGAACTGAGTACGAATTCCCCACCCAGTGCCCTGGCGGCGCGTGGCCCGTAAGCCAGATAGGCATTGTGCTGGTCGTGGTAGGCCCCGGACCCGCAGGGATATTCCGATGGATCGGCTGCTGCCCCGCAGGTAATGCTGTTCCCGATGAATTCAATCAGGGGTGCATCCGGAACGGGCTGGGCGCGCACCCCGGAACCGGAGATCCGCCGCAGGTACAACGGGCCGCTGTGGGCTTCGGTGGCTTTGAACAGGCGGACGGTATGCCGGCCGGGGACCGTCGCATTTATGGAAATGGCCGTGCCGCCCGCTTCCACCCGTACCCGGCCCTGGTACTGTCCATCCAGCTCGTACTGCAGGTAGCTGTGTGCCCCGGGTGCGGCGGCTGCCTGTACCGTGCAGGCGGAACCATTGAAGGAAAAGGTAGTATGCACGCCCGAAGAGATGAGCTCGGCCGCGCTGTCGCCCGACAGGCGGTAGCGTCCCGTATAGAAAAGCCGGGCCCCGGGAAGTTCTGCATCCTGCCTGAAGGTGGCCGGCCGGCCGGCAAAGCATCCGGCCAGCCACAGGGAGCCAAGGGCAGCCCCGAAAAAGGTCGATTTATACATAAGCTATATTGGGCCGGCAGGGTACCAGCAGGCTACCGGCGAACGGTAAAACTAGCATAATCCGGCTCGGCCGGATTATCAAAAAAAAGAGAAGGCCCCGCCAGGAATGGTCAGAGCCTTCTCAGATTTGTTCGTGTGCAAATTGAAAAATTTTTGGTTCGGCACAAATTAGAAAGCCATTAGAATCGTAGCTGCTCCGGCCGAATAGCCGTTTTTACCTGTCCCTTCCTGCGGCTTCCATCCCTGAATTTGCGGCTTCATCTCCTATTCTTCCCGCTCCGGCCATTTAAGCCAAAATGGGCGGTCTGCGTGGCCGTACCTTGCAGCTATAACCACGTAAACGTCTAATTTTAAATACGGGCCCTGTTTTTACAGGGCCTTCTCTTTGCCGGTAACTTTCCGACAGCTGGGATTCTCCACCGGTGGTGAACATTTCGCATTTCCGGCCGCCTACCTTTGAAGCCTTCTCTATGTGCATATTTACAATATGAACCGGGCCCTGTTTCCACAGGGCCTTTTTCATGGGCACAGCTCCCGGCTGCTGTACCCGGTCCTTCTTCCCTTACAGCCGGATAAAGGTGAAATAGGCCAAGCGTCCATCCCAGCCCCGCATCACCACGAGGTACATTCCTGCACCCAACTGCTCCACCGCTAAGGTGATACGTGTCCGGTTGCGCAGGTCCACGGAGCGCAGGGTTCTTTTCCCGTCCAGCGTCATCACTTCCAGGCTTTCCCACCGGTCCTGCAGGCCCAGGTTGGTGATCTCCAGCACCGAATGGGCTGGGTTGGGAAAGGCACGGATGCCGTAGGAAGCCGAGGGTACTGCCGGAATGGCCGTTGGGTTCAGGTTGAACGTAAGCACATTGCTGGTGACAACGGGCGTTGTGGTACAGGGGGCATTGCTGGTGAGGCGGCAGCGGAGCCGGTCGCCTGTAGCCAGGGGCTGGTACACCAGGGAGGAACCGGCAGCACCGGCAATGTCCTGCCAGCCATGCCCTTCCGTACTGTCCTGCCACTGGAATACCGGCTGGGAACCGGCCCACTGGGTTTCAGCAGTGATCGTGGTGGTCACGCCCTGCGTCATCCAGGTGGTGCCTTTGAGGGTAATGGCCGGCGTACCCGAAGGGTTGACCTTCATCGAAATCCCTTCACTGGTGGCGGTATCATTGCCGCAGGCTGTGGTCCGGATGAGCCGCACGGAAACCACATCCCCGTTGGACAGGGACGTTGAGGTGTAAACGATATTATTCCCTCCTACGGTTGTACCATTTTTCCGCCACTGATAGACCGCACCGTTACCGGCGTTGGCGGCCGAAGCGGTGAAGGTGACAGAGGTGCCGGAACAGATCTCTGTTGCCGAAGCGGCGGCCGTTACCCGGGCCGGAGCGCCGCTGCGTACCGTAACCGGTAGGGCATTGCTGGTCGCCGGGTTGGGTACGGCGCAGGCAGCCGATGAAGTGAGCTCCACGGTGACGGTATCGCCGTCATTCAGCGACCTGGTACTAAAGTTGGGGGCATTGGTGCCTTCGGGTATTCCATTGCGTTTCCACTGCCATACCGGGGTGTTGCCGGTATGGGTACCGGTGGCCGAGAAGGTTACCTGTGCACCGGGGCAGATGCTGGTGGCTGACGCCATAATGGTGGCCGTTGGCTGAACGGAAGGTGTCACCCGCAATTGCAGCAGGTCACTGGTGATCGTGCCCGGGGAAGCACACAGGAGGTTGGTGACCTGCAGGCGGTAGATGCTGTTATCGTGAAAGGGCGTGGCTTCGAAGGTCAGGGTATCATTCCGCACCATGATGTCCGCTCCGTCGCGGTACCAGGTAAACAGCGGCTCAGGTCCGACATTTTCCGTGCGGGCAATTAAAGTAACCTGTGTCCCGGCACAAACCGAAGGGCCCAGCTGTTCGATCGTCACGGAAGGCGTAACAATGGGGTGCACGGTGAGCGTCACTATATTGCTGGTATCGGTACGGCCGGCGGCGCAGGAAGCGCTGCTGGTCAGGATGGCCGACACACGGATGGAGCTGTCGAGTTCACCGGTAGCAAAGGTTGCACTGCCGGTGCCTGCCGGGAGCCCGTTCACAAGCCACTGGTAGGCTGGTTGATCTCCTCCGTTCTGCGTCACTGCCTGGAACTCTGCGCCACCGCCGGCACAAACCTTTGTTTTGCCGGTAACAATGTGTATGTCCGGCTGCAGCGAAGCGGCAACATTAACTTCCACGGTATCGCGCGCCACTGCTCCTTTCCCGTTGGTTACAGCCAGGTAATACTTAGTGTTTACGGAAGGCTGCACCACCGGCCGCTGTTCCGCGGAAGTGAAACCGGCAGGTTGGGAAGTCCAGGCATAGGTATGTGCAGGGTTGCCTTCCTCACCGATCTGCACCGGCGATGATATGCAGACCAGGGTATCTTTTCCGGCGCGGGCTTCCGGCGTGCCCTGGTATTCATAGGCACCCATATCCACTACGCCCCCGAATACGGCCGGGCGGCCGGTTATGTCTGTTTCACCGGCAGGTAATTCAGCAGTCAGTCCTTTGTTCACCACCGGTGCATGAAAACGCAGCTGCAGCCCGTCGTCCTCCGTCATCCAGATACCGTCGGGGCCGCGCGGGTTGGCCTCGTCCACAAACCGGTGCTGCCGGATGCTCAGGTTGCCCCGGAACGATTGCTCGAAGGCATTGCTGCGCACCGGGGGACTGTACCATTCCTGCCACCAGTCGATCTCGGAGCCGCTGTTCTCGCCGTTATCGCGGAACAGGTTGTTGAACACTTCCGGTCCGCCCGGCCGGTCGAATGCTCCGTACAGGACAGGCTGGGTACGCAGGTAATACTGCGTCCGGTTGCCCAGGAACGTACAGTTGTACACTTTTCCGCTGGTCAGCACCATAGCCCCGCCGGTACCGAGGCCAAAGGTGGTGGTGTGGTTCCGGTAGAATACACTATGGCTCACTATGCCCCCGGCCGTTGTATAAACGGCACCCCCTTCCAGCTGGGCCGCGTTGTTTTCAAACACGGAACGGGTGATGCGGAGGCCGCCCCCTTCATAACGAAGGGCACCTCCCTGCCAGGCGCTATTGTCCGCAAACAGAGAACCGGATATAACGGTATGGGTTGAACGAATATGCAAGGCACTTCCGGGAACATACCGGCCTTTGTTCTGAAGGAACCGGCTGTTGCGGATCTCTACCGGATTATTCAGAACCACGACTGCCCCGGAGGGATAGGCCGGAACGAGACCGGCCGGGGAAGCCGCATCCAGCTTTACCTCCCGGAATTCCAGGCCATCCAGCACTACCGTGTCCTGTACCATCTGCAGCACGAGGAGATTCCGGCTGTTATCGGTGGAATCGGAAGGGCTGCCGATGTTGCCGCTGAAAACGGCAGCGTTTTTCCATGGCTCGCGCGGTCCGGAGCCGTTGGCAGGATAACCGCCCAGCACCGTCAGGGGGTTGCGGATCATGAAGGTGCTGTCGGTATCTTTTTGGGCGGGCTTATATACACCGGCCGCTATGCGGACCGTATCCGTACAGGGCAGGCAGAAGGCGGCATAAGGATCGGCAAAAGCGGTGCTCCAGCTGCGTCCATCTCCCCCTGCGGTTGCATTTGCCCGTACGTGCACCGTATAGAGCGTTGGATTGGGCGATTGCTGGAACTCATAGGCACCGATGTCGATCCGGGGGCCAAAGCGCCGGGCCTGACCGCCCAGGTCCGTCATCAAGGTATCGCTGATGCCGGCCAATCCGGCATTGATGGCGGGTGAGCAGGCGCTGAGCGCAGCCCCGTCGTCGGGCGTAAAGAAGCGGTCGTCCGGTCCGTCGGGATCGAGGTGGTCGGCCAGGCGGGGCTGGATACCGACCAGGTTGCCGTCCTTGCCGTGCGTACCGAAAACATAGGTGACGGAATTTTTTATATCGATCTGCCCGTTGTAATTCTGCAACTCACCGGAAAAAGGTCCGGCCGTATCAAAATCATTTCGTGTAAAGACCGTATTCCTTATGGTGAGCTGACTGCCCCTGGAGGTAGCAATCACCGGGTACCCGTAATCACCGGGCGAGGAGGTATGCCTCATGAAAGTACTTTGCAGGATCTCAACCTGGGTGCTGCTCCAGGCCATCAGCGCTGTTCCGCCGGTTCCTGCGTTGTCGGTCAAAAGGCAATTCTGGATCCGTAACCGGCTATTCTGCTCACTATACAGGGCTCCGCCCCGGTTGGCTTTATTCTTTGTGAACACGCAGGAGCGGAACACCGATTCGGCTCCGTCGCTGTATACGGCGCCACCGTTGGCCTCTCCTTTTCCGCCCTGGAAAGTGCAATGGTCAAACAGGACCACAGAGCCGCCGAAGTTCGCCACAGAGCCGCCGTGCCAGGCTTTGCTATTGATAAAACGCGATGCATGCACTTCCGGAAAAGAAGCATGGTTATACAGGTCGCCGCCAAAGCCCCTTCCGATATCAGCGGCCCGGTTGCCCTCGAACAGGGAGCGCACGATCACGGGCCGGCTGCCCCGGAAACTGGCGATGGCACCGCCGCCCTGGTACCCGGTATTGCCGGAAAAGGTGCAGCTGTCGAAATAGGGATGGGCGCTGTCGTTATACACCGCGCCGCCGTAAAAGCCTATAATGCCACCTGTGGCATTGCTGTTGCCGCGGAAGGTGCATCCGTAAAAGCGGGGGGCAGACTGGTAGTTGTAAACGGCAGAGCCCCAGTGGTGGTCATCGCCCGCACCGGTATTGTTTTCAAAACGGCAGTCCCGGAAGACGGGCCTGCTGCCGTTCCATACGATCAACGCGCCCCCCGGACCACCCACGTTGTTGCGGAACACGCAGTTGCGGAATAAAGGGTGCGCCGATTCGGATAAATAAACTGCCGTAGAATGTATTTCTCCCAGGGAAAAGCTCCCGGTGCCTATGTCCTGGAACGTCAACCCGTCCACGACGGCCGTGCTGTCGATTTTCTTTCCGCGGATGAGCACCCGGCCAGAAATGGCCTGTGGTCCCGGGGCCCGCGCTGAAAGGAGGGTGGGGTGCAGGACCGGGTTGCGGGAGCCCGGACCCGGGTTGCCTGTTGCCGAGTATCCGGCGAGGACCACACGCCTGTTTTCCAGCCAGTAGGCAGCCGCCGGATCACCCTCCGGAAGATAATACGTACCGGCAGCAATGTGTATCGTATCAGAACAGGCATCAAAGGCCCGGCGCAGGTCGGTAAAAGCGTTCTGCCAGGAGCTGCCGTCATTGGTGCCGGTGGCCGCCTTGTTCACATACAGCGATTTCGGCTGCAGACGGGGTGCTTCCTGCACCTCATAAGCGCCCAGGTCGGGTGCGGTGCTGACCAGCCGCAGCCGCCCGTTGATATCCGTTGCCGGACCTCCTGCTATCGTCATTCCGGCGTTCAGCGCCGGGGAACAGGGGTTCAAGAGTTGCAGGCCGTCGTCAGAGGTAAAATAATAGCCGTCTGCCCCGGCAATGCTGGCGGTATCGCGGAATTTCGGCAATACCCCTACGAGCACCGCATCCGGACCTTCTGACACATCGGTAATCGTACGCTGCAGGGTAAAGGAAGACTGGACCGTATGAAAATCCGGGTCCTCACTGCGTAGCGACCGGCGGTTACGGAAGAAAATGGAATTTGTTACGGTTACCTGGGCATTTTCCGCGGACAGGCTGTAGGGAAGATCGTGCCGGTCGTACAGCTGGTTGGAGACAAAGGTGCAGTGGCGCAGGGAAAGATTCCCCTCCCGGACCTGTACCGTATTACCCGAATTGCGGGCAAAGACACAGTTGGTGAAGCTGGAAGTACTGCTTACCGCGAGGACGGTCGACAGCGGGTTCAGGGAACCGTTATCCACGAAAAAGCAATGCTCGAAGCGGGGCTGGCTGCCTTTGAGACTGACCGCCGCCCCTCCATCATTTGCTCCATTGCTCCGGAACACGCAGTTCCGGACCAGGGCCTGGCTGTTCCACATCATCAACCCACCACCGACCGTTGCCTCCGGCAGATTGTCTGCATATCCGGCCGCCCCGTCCTGGATGATGAACCCGTCCACCCGCGTGGCTTCCGACACCTGCACCAGCCGCAAAACCTGTGCGGCTCCGTTGCCAGTTAAAATTGTCTGCCGGCGGCCGAAATCCCGCTGCGCATCCGTCGGGTTACCGGTGGCCGGATAGCCGCCGAGCAATACCTGTCCTTCCTTCAGCGTGAAGGAACTGCCCTGCTGCGTACCCACAGGATACATACCGGCGGCCACCTTGATGGTATCGCGCGGAAGGGCCGTTTCCAGGGCCCGGCGCAGGGACGAGAAGGCATTGGACCAGCTGCTGCCGTTATCCAGCCCGTTATTGCCGGAACGGACATACACTACATTGGGCCGGGGATAGGCCAGCTGCAGGGTATAGTCCTCGGCCTGGCCCTTTCCTGTTGTATTACAGACCGAATGAAAATCGGGAGCCAGCTGGTGAACGACCCGCATGCGGACGGGCCCTTCCCGGATCCTCCAGGGAATGTCAATTTCCCCGGTTGCCGTTTTGCCGTCGGACCCGTTGGAACCGGAAACCGCGTTGATCACATACCGTTCCTCCCCGTTATCCAGCGTACCGTCGCCGTTCCAGTCAAAGTAAGCATAGAGGAAGCCCCGCTCACCGGAGCCTGTATTGCATTGAACCGACAGCGTGTACGTGCTGCCGGCAAACACCTGCGTGGAAAGGGCGGTAAAATCCTCATGGGGTGCCGTTCCGTTGGCCGCAGACGTATTGTCCAGCGTATGGAAGGTAACACGGGTAACCGGCCGGGTGCCCCCTGGAAACTGCTCGGCACAATAGGGGGCCGGGAACTGGCCAAAGGAGGAATAAAAGAACAGCAATGCTGCCAGGCACGGATAAAGCTTTTTCATAAGCAGTCGAAGGAAGTAATGGTCCTTCAAAGATAATCGACTGCAGACAGGAACCAAACCCATCCTGCTTTTCCCGGCAAACGCGGAACCGTTTCCAAATCTGCCTGAAGCGGTTACGACTCCTTTAATTCATTCGGGCAGGGCGCCCCTTCCCCGAAGCAATCCAGGTTCCGGACCGTGGTTTCTGCTATGTTGCGCAGGGCGGTATCGGTGAGGAATGCCTGGTGGCTGGTGATCAGGACATTGGGAAAAGTGGTCAGTCGGGTGATGACATCATCCTGAAGTATTTCCTCGGAATGGTCCTCG
>DATAGL010000019.1:0-14915 GCA_036263755.1 Chitinophagaceae bacterium
AAAAGGATCAGAGTTCGAACTTATAGCCGACGCCTTTGACCGTGGTGATGCAATCCACGCCGAGCTTCTGCCGGATCTTGCGGATGTGTACGTCGATGGTGCGGTCGCCCACGATGACATCGTTGCCCCAGACCTGGCTGAGGATCTCGTTGCGCAGGAACACGCGGCTGGGCCGGGTGGCGAGCAGGTACAGCAGCTCAAACTCCTTCTTGGCCAGGGTGATCTCGCGGCCTTCGTATTCCACGATGAACTTTTCCGGGTCGATGGTGAGCCCGCCGGTCTGTATGGCATTGCCGGGGGCTTCCTTTTTCAGGCGGCGCAGGAGGGAGGCCACCTTGCTCAGGAATACCTGCGGGGAAACGGGTTTGCTGACGTAATCGTCGGCCCCGGTGGTCAGCCCCCTGATCTGGGTGGCTTCGTCGTTCAGGGCCGTCAGGAACATGATCAGGGTATCCTTGAAGTTCGGCTGCGCGCGGAGGAGCTCGCACACTTCCACGCCGTTCTTGCGGGGCATCATGATATCAAGGATCACCAGGTCAGGATTGGTTTGCCGGGCCCGCTCCAGCGCTTCGTCGCCGTCCTTGGCGGTGATTACCTGGTAACCCTCCTTGATGAGGTTGTACCGCAGGATCTCCAAAATATCCGGTTCGTCATCGGCAATCAGCACTTTCCGGCCCGTAACATCCATGGGGTCTACTTTTGCGGCAAACCTACACTAATTCCGATGAGCGAAAGGGCCGGGGCCGCTGGGTAACACAGAGTTAATATAAAATTAATGGGAGCGGGAGCAAAAATCATTGGGTTGCAACGGTCTGCGTTCTTTTTTCATCTTTTCCCTACCCTTTTCCCGCATTAACGGATGGTTAACCAAGCGGGTACTAAATTTGTACTATGTGGCGCATGCGCTTTCCCTTACGTGTTTTTTTATCCGGCACCCTTCTGCTCGGCTGGCTGTATCCTATGGCTCAAACCAAGGCCGCTCCGGCCGCTGCGGCCACCGGCTGCAAGCCCCCGATCAACCGGCAGCTGTACCACGACTACGTGGACCGCGAGCAGCGCAATGCCCTGCGGGCCGACGGCAAGCCGGATAATTTCCTATATGTGATCGACGACGATGAGGTGAACTACCTCGTATCGCAGGCACTGACCGTAAAGATCGACGCCGTCCAGTGCAGCATCGAGGCCGACACCAGCACAAAGCACGCCGCCAAGGTCACCTACGTGCGCGGGCTTGAAAATATCCTCCGCCAGTTTACCGAAGGCTATAAAAAGCGCAGCTTTAATGCCTCTAACCTGCCCGTGGTGATCGAAGCCTACGGCGCTGCCATCGAAAAGGACAAAAAAGGCGAATCCATCGGCTCCATCATCCGGAAGAACAATTACCAGGTAAGCTACCTGCTGATGAACAGCAAGGCCTTTGAGCGGAACCCGGCCTACGGAACGGCCCGCTTTGAGCTGCTGCTGAAATATGCCCAGCTGTACCCCGACCGCATCTTTTCGGCCCTTAAGGACAATATGGACGTGCCCTTCCGTGACAGCCTGATCAAGGTGGCCGCTTACCGCGACCCCTCCAGCCTGTACAACTGGGCCGCCTCCAATACCCGGCTGGGCACGGCCATCCGCGCCATCGACGACCCGCTGATCAAAACGGTATCGCGCATGGCCACCTCGCCCAGCGGACAGATCTATTTTCCTTTCCTGGACAACATCATCGCCGGCAAGCAGACCCTGGAGGAGATTGATGCGGTGAAGAATGACGACGTAAAATATTACCGCCTGTTGGTAAAGACCCGCATGGACTACGCCGCCCGGATGCGCAACCGCGATACCGTGCGGGCGATCTACAAGCTGACCGACATGCTCGAGAAGCGGGCCAAGGAAGTGTTCGTGAAGGAGATCAATGCCCTGCACGAGGAACCCGACCCGGTGCGCTTCCGGGTGCTGAACCAGCTGACCCCGCAGGAGCTGTACTACCTTATCGTTTCTTCCGAAACGGAGATCTATACCTCCTCCTATACCCGCGGCGTATACCCGTACATGATGCAGAAGATCGCCAACCGGGGCGACTCGCTGATGATGTCCGTTGGTTTCGACCGATTCAAGAAGTTCATCAAGATGGCCGCCGGCTTCAATACCCTGAACGATTTCCTGAAGTCGTACCAGAACCCCGAACAGGCCAAGCTCCTGATGACCGCCTTTGTCAACGGCCTGGAGCGCTCCAACGGCCTGGAAGACGGGGTGGACGTGGCCGACTCCTATACGAGCATTGCCGAAGGCAACAAGGACCTGGCCCGCTATATCCTGAACCTTACCCGGATGAACCTCGAGCGCAACCAGTCGGAAGGCAACCAGCGGGGCACGGTCATGTACAACCTGCTGTACAAGCTGTTCCAGTCGGCCGATACCAGCGCCAACATCAACCTTTCCTCTGAGTTCGGCATTCCGCCGGTCTATAATGTTTCCTATGCCTCGCTGGCCCCCGACAGCGCCCGCGTGACCATGCAGGTGTTCTTTTACGGCGACGAGGACGGCCGCACGGCCTATTCCGGATTCCTGCGCGATTTTGCCAACAGTGCCTGGAAGCGGGTGGAAGACAACCGCCAGTGGGTCGCCTATGCCTCCACCCGGGGCAAGCCCATCCTCGTGTTCGCCAACAAGCCGCTCGACGAGGCGGCCGGGGAGGACGAAAAGGCCCAGGACGCCCTGATCGCGTACATGCAGTCGAAAAATATTCATCCCACCGTGGTCATCCACCGCGGCCACAGCTACTATGCCCCCTATACCATCAAGAAGATCCAGCCGGAAGCGCGGATCGTGTTCCTCGGCTCCTGCGGTGGCTACCACCTCATCCACAGCGTACTGGAGAACGCCCCGGATGCGCACATCATCGCCTCCAAGCAGATCGGGAAGATGGTGATCAACCAGCCATTCATCAAATTGCTGACTGATAAGCTGCAGGGCGGATCGAACATCGACTGGATTCCCTTCTGGAACGAATTCCGCCGCCAGGCCGGTACGGTAGAGGGTTTCGACGATTACATCCCGCCGCACAAGAACCTGGGCGCCATCTTTATCAAGGCCTACCGCAACCAGATGGGCGAGGCCGAAGAGAGTTAACAAAACAACAACAAGGGAAGAAGACTAAATTTGTGCCCTTATCCAAAGCAGCTTGAGTACACCCACCGGGAAAAAATCCTTCGACATTCAGCTCCTTCAGAGGGTTCTGCAGTTTACCCGCCCTTACCGGCGCCGGTACCACCTGTCCATTGCCCTTTCGCTGATCCTGGCGGCGGCCACCCCGGTGCGGCCCTACCTGATGCAGCTGACGGTCAATAAGTACATTGCCGGGCGCATTGTGGAGATGGTCATTACCATTACCATCATCCAGATCGCTTTCCTGCTGGTGGAAAACGTGCTCCGGTTCGTGTTTACCTATTTCACCTCCTGGCTGGGCCAGTCGGTGGTAAAGGACCTGCGCACCGCCGTATACCGAAAGGTGCTGCGGCTGAACCTCCGCCAGTTCGATAAAACCCCCATCGGCACCCTCACCACCCGCACGGTGGACGACATCGAGCGGATCAACGACATCTTCGCGGAAGGCTTTATACCCATCATCGCCGACCTCCTGTCCATCCTCTGCGTGCTGGGCGTGATGTTCTGGACCGACTGGCGGCTGAGCCTCATCTCGCTGATCCCGTTCCCGCTGCTCATCCTGGCCACCTATTATTTTAAGGAAAGCGTCAACAAGTCCTTTCACCGGGTGCGCAACGCGGTATCCGAGCTCAACGCCTTCGTACAGGAACACCTGACCGGCATGCACATTGTGCAGGCCTTTGCCTCGGAGGACCGCGAATTCGATAAGTTCAAGAAAATCAATAAGGAACACCGCAACGCCAACATCCGGGCCATCTTCGCCTACTCGGTCTTTTTCCCGGTGATGGAGATCATCTTGGCCATTTCCACCGGCCTCATCGTATGGTGGCTGTCCAAGGAAGCCCTGGATACCCCGCCTTTCGAAGCCGGCGTGCTGGTGGCCTTCATGCAGTACCTGCAGCTGATCTTCCGGCCCCTGCGCGTGATCGCCGACAAGTTCAACGTCCTGCAGATGGGCATGGTCGCTTCCGAGCGGGTGTTCAAAGTGCTGGACAACGACGATGTCATGCCCGACACCGGTACCCTCGACGCCGAGCGGGTGCAGGGCAAGATCGAGCTCGACCACGTATGGTTCGGCTACAAGGAAGGCCAGCCCGTGCTGAAGAATGTTTCCTTTTCGGTGCAGCCCGGCCAGACGGTGGCCATCGTGGGCCATACCGGCTCGGGTAAAAGCACGATCATTTCCCTGCTCAACCGGCTTTACGCCGTGGAGCAGGGCGCCATCCGCATCGACGATCAGCCCCTGGAGGCCTACCGGCTGGATGCGCTGCGCCGCCACATCGGCGTGGTGCTGCAGGATGTGTTCCTGTTTTCCGGCTCCGTGCTCGACAACCTTACCCTGCGCAATCCCGCCATTTCCCGGGAGCAGGCCGAAGAGGCTGCCCGCCTCATCGGGATGCACGACTTTATTCTCCGGCTGCCTGGCGGCTACGACTATAATGTAATGGAGCGGGGCGCTACCCTTTCCCTGGGCCAGCGGCAGCTGCTCTCGTTCATCCGGGCCCTGCTGTACAACCCGTCCATCCTCATCCTGGACGAAGCCACCTCATCCATCGACACCGAAAGTGAGCAGCTCATCGAGCAGGCCATCCAGAAGCTCATCACCGGCCGCACCTCCATTATAATAGCCCACCGCCTTTCCACCATCCAGCGGGCCGATGCCATCATCGTGCTCGACAAGGGCGAAGTAAAGGAAATCGGCTCCCACAGCGAGCTCCTGGCCCGCGGCGGCTACTATGCCCGGCTGCATGAGATGCAGTTTGAGCGGAAGACGCAGGAGGTGGGGGTGGGGAGTTAGGGAATTGGGTGTTTGGAATTCGGAGTTAGTTGATCAGTTGATTTGTTGACAGAGTTGATAAGGCTCCTTAGCTCTTTTTCTCCTTGGCCCGGCAGTTTATCCCACAGGGCGGGACGAAAGCCGCTTCCCCACTGCAGACATTTTCCCACTTTTCTTCGACCTTTCTTCGGATATACTCCGTTGATAGCCCGTATATACTCCGTCTTTTTGGAAAATGAACGGAGTATATACGGGGTATATGCGCAGTACAGGCGAAGCAATCCCGAAGAATGTCCCCTCCAGGAAGGAAGAGGTTGTAAAGGGAAAAGGTTTCGTCCCGCCCTGCGGGATAAACTGCCGGGCCAAGGAGAAAAAGAGCTAAGGAGCCTTATCAACTCTGTCAACCCTTTCAACTTATTCAACTTAGTCATCTGACGCTAATTCCCAAATCCAAATTCCAAATTCCCATTTTTAGGTATTCTTCCCCCGTCGCCCTATCTTTGCGCCAAATTTCGGGTAGTATATGATGGTTGAACGTGTCAAATCCTTATTGGTAGCGGTTTTCAGCGTATTAGCCCTGGGTATTTCATCCGGCGCCCTGGCCCAGAGCCACGAGGGCGGCAAGGAAACGCACGAGCAGTCGGACGTAACCCAGGCCGAGATGGGAAACCCGGACAGTGAGGCGCTGAAAGGCGGCAAGGAGATCGATGCGGCCGAAGTGATTATGGAGCACATCATGGACAACCATGAGTTCCATTTTGCCGATGTGGCCGGGCACGCCATCTCCATCCCGCTGCCCATCATCCTGTACTCGCCCCAGCGCGGCCTGACCGCCTTCATGTCTTCCCGGTTCGAGCACGGCCATGCCGCTTATGCCGGCTATAAGATGGAGCACAACCACATTTTCCCCGTGGATGCCGCCGGCAACCTCGACGAGTCGGTGCAGGTGTACGATTTCTCGCTGACCCGCAACGTCGTGCAGATGTTCATCGCCCTGATCGTGCTGGTGCTCATCCTTACTTCGGTGGCTAAAAAATACAAGACGAACGGCGTCAACAAAGCCCCCAGCGGACTGCAGAACGCCATCGAGCCCGTCATCACCTTTGTGCGCGACGAGGTGGCCAAGCCGAACCTCGGCCGCAAGTACCCCCGCTACATGCCCTACCTGCTGACCGTTTTCTTTTTCATTCTCATCAATAACCTGTTCGGCCTGATCCCCGGGTCGGCCAATGTAACCGGTAATATTTCCTTTACGCTCGTACTGGCCTTTATTTCGATGCTGGTGATCCTGCTGAGCACCAACAGCCATTTCTGGGGCCACATCTTCTGGCCTCCCGGAGTGCCCCTGCCGGTAAAGATCATCCTGATCCCCGTGGAATTCGCCGGTGTGTTCATCAAGCCGATCGCCCTCATGATCCGTCTGTTCGCCAACATGGTGGCCGGTCACATCGTGATCATCTGCTTTATCTCGCTGATCTTCATCTTCGGAGCCATGAGCCCGATCGCGGGGCTTGGCTTTTCGCCGGTATCGCTTGCGTTCACCGTTTTCATCTTCCTTATCGAGCTGCTGGTGGCCTTTATCCAGGCCTTCATCTTCACCAACCTGACCGCCGTATTCATCGGCCAGGCCTTTGAAACCGGACACGGACACGACGATCACGGGCACGGAAACGATCCGCACCCGACCCACGACCACAAGGAAAAGGAATTCGCTCTCTAAGCTTTTTTCATCATAAACAAAAACAAGTACTATGTCCTTACTGAACATTCTGTTACAAGCTGGCGCCGACGTTGCGGTTGATTTAGGAAAATCACACCTCGGTGGTGCCATCGGTGCAGGCCTGGCTGCCATCGGCGCCGGTGTTGGTATCGGTCAGATCGGACGCGGTGCGGTGGAATCCATTGCCCGTCAGCCGGAAGCTGCCAATGACATTCGTGCAAACATGATCCTGACGGCTGCCTTCGTAGAAGGTGTGGCCCTCTTCGCGGTAATCGCAGGTATCCTGGCCGTTCTGAAATAAGACGGTTTGCACCATTTCTTTACTGCATCCAAAGCACAGGGCGGAGGATGCAGTATTCCTTAAAAAAGAACTCCGGAGGGCCTTCCTTCCGAAACCTTAAATAAGAAAGTACTATGGAACTCTTGTTGCCCGGCGCGGGTTTGATCTTCTGGACGCTGCTCGCCTTCCTGATCGTGTTTTTCATCCTGCGCAAATTTGCCTGGGGCCCGATCCTGAGCTCGCTGAACCAGCGCGAAAAAACCATCGCCGATTCGCTGGAAACGGCCCAGCGCGTAAAAGCCGAGATGGCCCAGCTGAAGAACGAGAACGAAGAGCTGATGGCCCGTGCCCGTGAAGAGCGTGCCGCCATGCTGAAGGAAGCCCGCGAAACCAAGGACCGCATCGTGAACGAAGCGAAAGAACAGGCAAAAGTGGAAGCCGGCCGGATCATGTCCGAAGCCCAGCAGGCCATCAACGCCCAGAAGATGGCGGCCCTGACCGATGTGAAGAACCAGGTAGGCAAGCTCGTGCTGGAAGTGACCGAGAAAGTGCTGCGCAGGGAGCTCTCTACCCCGGCCGCCCAGGAAGCGCATATTGCTTCTATGGTGAATGACGTGAAACTGAACTAAACAGCTTCGGGCTTCACGCCACGGGCTCCGAGCAACATACTGCCCGAAGCTCATCGCTGGAAGCCCGCCGCTCAAAAGACATACCATGCTAAATCCCCGTCTTGCCTCGCGCTATGCCAAATCCATGATCGACCTGGCCCAGGAACAGGGCCAGCTGGAAGCCGTATATGCCGACATGCTGTTCCTGCAGGCAACGATCCGCAGCAGCCGCGACCTGCTGAACATGCTCCGCAGCCCGGTGATCAACGCCGACAAAAAGAACAAGGTGCTGGAAGCCATTACTGCCGGACGTGTAACGCCGGTAACTGCGGCCTTCAACAAGCTGCTGGTAGCCAAAGGCCGCGAGGCCGTACTCCCGGAAATCACCCAGTCGTTCGTGGACCAGTACAAGAAGATCAAGGGCATCCATACGGTATTCCTCACAACGGCCACGCCCGTGAGCGAAAACATGAAGAGCCAGATCGTATCCAGGATCCGCTCTACCAGCGACATGCAGAACATTGAGCTGGAAACAAAGGTGGACCCGAACCTCATCGGCGGCTTTACCCTGCAGGCCGGCGACAAGCTTATCGACGCCTCCGTGGTGTACGACCTGAAGCAGCTGGCAAAGCAGTTCCAGAACAACGACTTTATTTACCGCATCCAGTAAGCTTATTGGACTCCTGAACGGGAACGGCCGCCTGGAAGGGCGGCTTTTCTTTTTAGGATATGTAGTATATGTAGTATTGGTGGTATTAGTTGTATTGGTGGTATTAGTGGTATTAGTGGTTTATGTAGTATTGGTTGTATGAATGGGTAGCCGGACAGGAGCCAAGCGGCGGCGTAACGGAAAGTACACGCTTATCGTTCGGCTGGCATCTTTTCCTGTTCGTTCAATTTCCCAATGCCGCGATTAACCTGATTAACCCAATTACCACAAATACCACCCATACCACAAATACCACTAATACCACAAATACCACCAACACACCCCCTCAACAGCCCCTCCAACGCTGTTAATACGGTAAAAAAAAGGTTCCGCGTCAGCCAAAACCGGGAAATCCGACTTACCTTTGCGGCCTAAATCAAAGATCTAATGGCAGAAATAAAACCAGATGAAATAAGTGCGATACTGCGCCAGCAGCTCAGCAACTTCAACACCAGTGCCGACCTGGAAGAAGTAGGAACGGTGCTGCAGGTAGGTGACGGTATTGCCCGCGTGTACGGCCTCGGCAACGTACGCGCCGGTGAACTGGTGGAATTTGAAAATGGCGTAAAGGCCATCGCCCTGAACCTGGAAGAAGACAACGTGGGTGTGGTACTGATGGGGGAGATGGGTGACATTCAGGAAGGTGCCAAAGTGCGCCGCACCGGCCAGATCGCTTCCATTAAGGTAGGCGACGGCATGGTAGGCCGCGTAGTCAATACCCTCGGCGAACCGATCGACGGCAAGGGCCCGATCGCCGGCGAGCGCTATGAAATGCCCATCGAGCGCAAAGCTCCGGGCGTTATTTTCCGGGAGCCGGTGAAAGAGCCGCTGCAGACCGGTATCAAGGCCATCGACGCGATGATTCCCATCGGCCGCGGACAGCGCGAGCTGATCATTGGCGACCGCCAGACCGGCAAGACCGCCATCGCGCTCGATACCATCATCAACCAGCGAGAATTTTTCCAGGCCGGTAAGCCTGTATATTGTATTTACGTGGCCATCGGGCAGAAAGCATCCACCATTGCCGGTGTGATGAAGACCCTGCAGGATGCCGGCGCCATGGAGTACACCATCATCGTGGCGGCCTCCGCTTCCGACCCGGCCCCGCTGCAGTTCTACGCCCCGTTCGCCGGCGCTGCCATCGGTGAGTTCTTCCGCGACACCGGACGCCCCGCCCTGATCATTTTCGATGACCTGTCGAAGCAGGCCGTGGCCTACCGCGAGGTATCGCTGCTGCTGCGCCGCCCGCCCGGCCGCGAAGCCTATCCCGGCGACGTATTCTATCTCCACAGCCGCCTGCTGGAGCGCGCCGCCAAGGTGATCAACAACGACGAGATCGTAAAAACAATGAACGACCTGCCGGAATCCATCCGCCACCTCGTTAAAGGCGGCGGCTCGCTGACGGCCCTGCCGATCATTGAAACCCAGGCCGGTGACGTATCGGCTTATATCCCCACCAACGTGATCTCGATCACCGACGGACAGATCTTCCTCGAGTCGAACCTGTTCCTCTCCGGTATCCGCCCCGCCATCAACGTAGGTATCTCGGTAAGCCGCGTAGGCGGTAACGCCCAGATCAAATCGATGAAGAAGGTGGCCGGTACCCTGAAGCTCGACCAGGCCCTTTACCGCGAGCTGGAGGCCTTCTCCAAGTTCGGTGGTGACCTCGACGCCGCTACCAAGTCGGTAATCGACAAGGGTGCCCGGAACGTGGAAATCCTGAAGCAGCCGCAGTACCAGCCCTTCTCCGTGGAAAAGCAGGTAGCCATCATCTACCTCGGAACCCAGGGCCTGCTGCGTGAAGTGAACGTGAACAAGGTGAAGGAATTTGAAGATCATTTCCTCATGGAGATGGAAAACAAGCACGCCGATGTGCTGGCCGAATTCAAAAAAGGCAACCTGCCGGAAGAGGGCCTGAAACGCATGACCGAACTGGCAGCCGGACTGGTACCGCAGTACAAGTAAGCGTGATCAGGAACGGATCTTTCGCCTCCGTTGGGGAAAGAAAAGATACCGCCTCCCTGAAATCCATAGCAGAAATAAATAAAGCCCCGCCCTGTGCGGGGCTTTTCTTTTGGTATCGGGGAAAGGATATGGCGCCACCTTTCCCTATAGGGGAGCATGCCTCCCGGCGCCGCTTATGCCATTCTTCACCGACAGAAACCCCTGTTTGACCGGAATCAACCCTTCCCTCCCCTGAGTTTGCTTCTATTTGCTGCACCAAACCGTTTAAAACCACCCCGTCCGCTTATGAGAAACAGGCCCCGCCGGATGCTGTGCATCCGTTTCAACTCCAGGTTGATCCCCGTTGATCCCCGCACCGTTCCCGGCCTGCTGGCTTTCCTGCTGCTTTCCGTGGCCGGTTCCGCGCAGCAGCCCATCACCACGGTTGCCACGACCACCAACTCGGTGGCTACGGGTACTACCTACAGCGGTACGGGAGCACCGGCCAGTGCCTACAGCACCGCCACCACCTACAACTACCGCTATGGCTCCAGCAGCGGCTTTACCAACAACAAGGTATTCCTGAACAACTTCGTGGCCGGCGGTACCACCTATGCTTTTGAATACGGTTTCAGCCTTACGGTAAACCTCAGGCGCGTGAACAATGCAGTGATTACCGGCACACGCGATCTGCTGTACAATGAAGGCGCCGTGAACACCGGCGTCACCCCCAACCAGGTCAACATTAACGCTCCTTATATTGCCTCGATGAACACCGTGTTCATTGGAAATGACGACCTCCGCTCCGGTACCGACAACCTGTTCGGAAACCAGGGCGACGGGAACGGTAACAACAACAATATCGAGCGCCTGGATGTGCATATCAACGGCACCGGCGGATACCTGGTGGGCAATGCGAGCCTCGAAGGTTTTGCCGTATTTGAGCGGGGGGGAGCCGGCGGCCATGATCCCTTCGTGGTATCCGTGATCACTGCCCTGGACGCCTCGGGTAACCCCAGTGCCTACACTGCGGTGAAGCGCATGGCGGCTGCCGATTACGGGGCCTCCAACCCGGTGACCAATGCCAACTACATCGTCCTGCGCCGCGATGGCGGTACGGGCAACCTGCTGGCCTCCGCGGGCGTGAGCGCCCAGGGGATCGGTGGCATCTTCTTCCGCTTCGCCGACTTCGGCATCGCCGCAGGAACGCGGGTGTACGGGTATTCACTGGCGGGCGGTGACTTTCCGGTTGGCGGCACCGGTGCCAACCTGGTAAACGTGACCAACGCCACCTATTTCCCCACGGCCACCAACGGAGCTGCTGAGGGGGGCATTGACTTTGCCGCTATTACCGGCGTGTTCCGCACCTTTAACAACGACCTCGACGCATTTTTCAACAATACGGATATCGATGACGACAACGACGGCATCCCCGACCTCGTGGAAAACGGGGGGTATGACGGCTTCGGCGATGCCGACGGCGACGGTTCGCTGAACTATGTGGACGTAACGCCGGGTGTTGGCGTGCCCGCATTTGCGGATGCCAACGGCGACGGGGTAAACGATGCCTATGATGCCGATAAGGACGGCCGCATCAACCAGATCGACCTGGACGCCGACAACGACGGCATTCCCGACCTGGTGGAAGCCGGTGGTACCGACATCAACGGCGACGGCCTCGTGGACGTGCCCACCGATACGGACAATGACGGCCTGGCCAATACCTATGACGCCAGCACCGGCGGGAACAATATCGTCAACCTCGATACCGATGGTGACGGCATCCGCAACTTCCTCGACCTCGACTCCGACAACGACGGCATCCCTGATGTGGCAGAAGTGGGCGGCGTGGATACCAACGGCGATGGCCGCCTGGATAACTACAACGATGCCGACTCCGACGGGCTGGATGATACGGTGGATTCGGATGTGGGCAACGACGGCACCGCCGAGAACGCGGCCGGTGTGCTGCTCAGGACAGGCGCTGATACGAACAGCGACGGCCGCCCGGAGTCCTACCCCTTCGGCATTCCCAACACCGACGGCCGCAGTCTGCCCAACCCGTATGATCTCGACTCCGATAACGACGGCATTGCCGACGTGATCGAAGCCGGCGGCACGGATGCCAACAACGACGGCAGGACCGACGGCTACGTGGATACGGACGGAGACGGCTTCTCCGATCCCCGCGACGGCGATGTGGGCAATGATGGTACCGCGGAAAATACGGCCGGTACCCTGCTCTCTACCGGACCCGATGCCAACAACGACGGCCATGCGGATTCGTATGTGAAAGCCAATGCCGACGGAGCCGGCCGTCCCAACCCGTATGACCTGGATTCGGATAATGATAATGTTCCGGACCTTATCGAAAGCGGCGGCGTGGACAGCAACGGCGACGGGCGGATTGATGACCTCAACGACTCGGACGGCAACGGCTGGCAGAACACCTACGACCCCACGCAGGGCGGGCGCAACCTGCGTACTCTTGATGCCAACGGGGCCGGGACCGGCGGCTTGGTGTTTGACTTCGACGGCGATACCATCCCGAACTACCTCGACCTGGACGCCGACAACGACGGCATTCCCGATATCATTGAGCAGGGCGCTCCCGACTCCGACAACGACGGCAAGGCCGACGGTACGGTGGATGTGGATGACGACGGCTTCAACGATGCGGTGGACCCGCTGCACAACGGTACGGGCGCCGCATTGGGTACGGCCATCATTACGACCGGCACGGTGGTCAATGCGTTCAATATGCCCTCGACGTACTCAGCCGGAGATAACGCCGATGGCGGCTCCCTCATCAACATGCTGGACCTGGATGCCGACGGCGACGGGATCCTGGATGTGCGGGAAAGCGGCCTCACCGACACCGACAACAATGGAATCGCCGACG
Source organism: Chitinophagaceae bacterium (assembly GCA_036263755.1). Classification (GTDB taxonomy): domain Bacteria; phylum Bacteroidota; class Bacteroidia; order Chitinophagales; family Chitinophagaceae; genus Flavisolibacter. The sequence continues at coordinate 13,094 of DATAGL010000019.1, forward strand.
GCACCACAGGCACTGATGGCTGGAGCGATACCGTGGATGGCCCCGCAGTCTTAGGCCTTCTAAATACCGATGGCCACGGCTTAGCCAATTACCTCGACATCGATGCGGACAATGACGGCATCGTGGATCTGATCGAAGGACAATCCACGGCCGGGTACCTCGCTCCCGCGGGTGCCGACGACGATGCTGACGGTATTGACAATGCTTACGATAATAATGATGCGGGTTTTGCCGGTACCAATAACAATGGAATCACCCCGGTCAATACCGATGGTGCCGACAACCCCGACTACCTCGATCTCGACACCGATAATGACGGCTACAGCGACCGGACGGAAGGCTGGGATACCAATGGCAACAACAGCATCGGGGCGGGTGAAGTAGGCTATGCCGGTACTTCCGATGCCGATGGCGACGGGTTGCTGGATGAATACGACAGCAACGATGCCGCTTCCAATCCGGCAAACGGCACCACGCCCGTCTCGTACCCCAATGCCGACCGGCCGTCCACACCGGAGCGCGACTGGCGCGAAGCGAGCGACAGCGATGCCGACGGCATTGGTGATGGGGTGGACGTGGACGATGACAACGACGGCATTCCCGACACCGCCGAATCCGGCAACGTGGACCCGCTGGGCGACGCCGACGGCGACGGGGTACCCAATTATCAGGATACGACACCGGGCGCCGGCCTGCCGGCCTTTGCCGACACCAACGCCGATGGCATCAATGATGCCTACGACGCGGACCGCGACGGCGTGCTCAATGCGCTGGACCTCGACTCCGATAACGACGGCATTGCCGATATCGTGGAAGCCGGCGGCGTGGACACCAACGGCGACGGCCGGGTGGACACCTTCACCGACGGCGACAACGATGGCCTGGCTACATTCTACGACAGCAACAACGGCGGGGTGAATATCGCCCGCCTGGATACGGACGGCGACGGCATCGCCAACGCCTATGACCTCGACTCCGATAACGACGGCATTGCCGACATCATCGAAGCCGGCGGCACCGATGCCAATAACAACGGCACCGCCGATGTGCTGACCGATACCGATGGCGATGGCTTCGTGAATGCGTACGACGGGGACGCGGATAACGCAGGCGGGGTGGAAAATACGGCCGCCGCGCTGATCATCACCGGCACCGACGGCAACGGCGACGGAAGACCCGATGCCTATGCCCGTGCCAACTTCGACGGAACCGCCCTGCCCAATCCTTACGACCTGGATGCGGACGGGGATGGGATCCTCGATACCCGGGAAGCCAATGTGCCCGATACCGATAACGACGGGCGGGTGAACGGGGCTCCTTCCGGTGCTGCCGACCCGAACGGCTGGAGCAATATCGTGGACGGCAATGCCGGCGGAACAGCGCTCCTGCTGCCCAATACCGACGGTACCGGCCGCGCCGATTACCTGGATATTGACGCCGATGACGACGGCATCACCGATAACGTGGAAGGCCAGTCCACCGCGGGCTACCAGGCTCCCACCGGCTCGGATAGCGATGGTGACGGCATTGACGACCGCTATGACAACAACGATGCGGCATTTGCCGGCGCAGCGGGCAACGGCATCCTGCCCAACAACCACGACGGCGATGCCCAGCCCGATTACCGCGACACCGATACGGACAGCGACGGGAAAGAAGACCGCATCGAAGGCAATGATTTCAATGGCAACGGCCGCCCCGATGATGTCGTTACCCCGCTGGGCACCGATACGGACAGCGACGGCCTGGACGACCGCTACGAGACATCGGTCAGCAACGGCCCGGTGGTAACGGTACTGGGCTTCAGCGGCGCCGGTGCCGG
>DATAGL010000020.1:0-2336 GCA_036263755.1 Chitinophagaceae bacterium
CCAGACCCCTTATCGCGATGGTGGCTGGACCGTGCACCAGCTGGTGCACCATGTGGCCGACAGCCATATGAATGCTTTTTGCCGCTTTAAGCTGGGCCTCACCGAAGACCGGCCCACCATCCGGCCCTACGATGAACAGAAATGGGCCCTCACTCCGGAAGTTCCGGCACTGCCGGTCAATATCTCGCTGACCCTGCTGCATGCGCTGCATGCCCGCTGGCATGAAATTTTGAAAAACATTTCCGATAGTGATTGGGAAACCCGTACCGTGATCCATCCGGAACACGGGAAGGAATTCACCCTCTGGTACCTGTTTGGTTCGTACGCCTGGCATGGCCGGCATCATACCGCACATATCACCTCGTTACGCGAACAGAAAGGCTGGTAATCCTACAAAAAGATGAACCGATTATGGAAATGAAATGGAACGTCCTGTCCTCCGAATACCTGCACCGCGAGCCCTGGCTGACGATCCGAAAGGACAGCTGCGAAACACCGGCCGGAAAAAAGATCCCGGCTTTTTATGTAAATGAGTATCCTGAATGGGTCAACGCTTTTGCCCTCACCGAAGAAGGCGAAGTAGTGATGGTGCGCCAGTACCGTCATGGTGTCGGCCGGGTAGACCTGGAGCTTCCGGGCGGCGTGGCGGAAGAAGGAGAAGATATGCAGGAAGCCTGTGCCCGTGAACTGAAGGAAGAAACCGGTTATGAATTTTCCGAATGGGAATACCTGGGTAAGATCTGCGCCAACCCTTCCACCACGAACAACTATATGCACATGTTCCTGGCCCGCGGCGGGAAGAAGGTCACCGAGCAATCGCTGGATGAAACCGAAGAGCTGGAAGTGGTGCATTGCTCCCTGGAGGAAGTAAAGACCCTGGTGAAGGAAAACCGGATCGTGCAGAGCCTGCATACCAACTGCATCTTTTACGCCCTGCACCGCCTGGGCGCGCTTAGCTATTAACTGCAGCCCAACGCTGCCGGTCGACTTCGGCTACCACGAAAATGCTGCCGCAGACAATGACCAGGTCCTCGGGCCCGGCTGCATCAAAAGCGGCCGCAACGGCTTCGTTTACCTGCGGATGCACCGTGCCGGTTAGTCCGGCCGCTGTGGCCTGTTCCTGCAGGGTGGCGGCGGACAGTGCCCGCGGTATTTGTGCCTCTGTGAAATAATACCGGCCTTCCCGCGGCAGCAGCTCCAGCACAGGAAGGGGATCTTTGTCTTTTACGGTACCGAAAACAAGGTGCAGCTGCCGGAAGGAAAGCTTGGAAAGCTGCTCCACCAATTGAGCGATCCCTTCCCGGTTATGGGCCACGTCCAGAACGAGGACCGGGCGCTCCCGCAGTACATCCCACCTGCCCATCAGCCCGGTATTGCCCTTTACACGGATCAATCCCCGGCGCAGGGCCTCGGGACGGATATTCCATCCTTTTTCCTGCAGCACGTCCAGGGCCGTCAGCATTGTCCGTATGTTCTTTTCCTGGTAAGTACCTTTCAGGTCGGAAGGAAGGATATGCATCGTGTTGTCCGTTCCGCGGTACTGGTACCAGTGCAGGTGGCCGCCTGTGCCCGTTTTGCCTATTTCATATTTTTCCTCCGCCAGGTAAAGCGATGCTCCTTTCTCCCGTGCGGTTTGCTCGAAAACCGTTTTGGTTTCCGGAAGGGTTTCACCGATAACAGCCGGTATGCCCGGTTTTATGATCCCGGCTTTTTCCCCTGCAATGGCTTCCAGCGAATTGCCCAGAAGGTTCATGTGGTCCCAGCCGATATTGGTGATGACCGAGAGGACCGGCGTAATAATGTTGGTGCTGTCCAGCCTTCCTCCCAGTCCGGTTTCAATGACGGCTACATCCACACCTGCCCGGGCAAAATAGTCAAATGCCATGGCCACGGTCAGCTCAAAAAAAGAGGGCTGCAGCTCGTCGATCCAGGGCAGCGCCTTTTCCACGAACCGGACTACTTCCTCCTCCGGAATCATGGCGCCGTCGATGCGGATCCGTTCGCGGAAATCATACAGGTGCGGGGAAGTATACAATCCGGTTTTGTAGCCCGCGGACTGCAGCACGGAGGCCAGTCCGTGGGAAACAGAGCCTTTCCCGTTGGTGCCGGCGACATGAATGGAGGGAAAGCGCTGTTGCGGATCGCCCAGGTACGTGCATAAAGCACGGGTATTGTGCAGGTCTTTTTTGTAGGCGGCAGGGCCTACCCGGCTGAACAGTGGCAGCCGGTTATAAAGTAATTCGAGGGTTTCGGCGTAATTCATCCGCCGCAAATGTAGAGCGGGCAATTGGAATTGGAATGAGGGGGGTAAAGTTGATCCGTTGAAAGGTTAAAAA
>DATAGL010000021.1:0-6227 GCA_036263755.1 Chitinophagaceae bacterium
GAGCCGGGAATGGGCGCAGCGGCTGGGCCTCGAGCCCGGCATCACGGTAGGCGTAGGCGCCTTCGACTGCCATATGGGCGCCGTGGGCGGACAAATCGAGCCGTATTACCTGAGCAAGGTAATGGGCACTTCCACCTGCGATATGCTGGTAGCGCCACCCGAAGAGCTGCAGGGCATCGAGGTACAGGGCATCTGCGGCCAGGTGCCGGGTTCGATCGTTCCCGGAATGATCGGAATGGAAGCAGGCCAATCTGCTTTTGGCGATGCCTATGCCTGGTTCCGCAACCTGGTGAGCTGGCCGCTGCGCCAGGTGCTTTCCCGGTCGGCGCTGATAGACGGGTCCACGCTGGAAGCGCTGATCCGCGAAACAGAAGAAGGCATCCTCGGGGAGCTGAGCGCCAAAGCCGCCGCACTCGATCCCGCCCAAACCAAGGAGCTCGCGCTGGACTGGCTCAACGGACGGCGTACGCCCGATGCGGACCAGGCGCTGGAAGGAGCGTTCACCGGTTTGAACCTGGCCACCGATGCGCCCCGCATGTTCCGGGCGCTGGCGGAAGCCACCTGTTTCGGAGCCCGCGCCATCGTGGAGCGTTTCCGGGCCCAGGGAGTGCCGGTAAAAGGACTCATCGGGCTGGGTGGCGTGGCCCGCAAGGCACCCTTTATCATGCAGCTGATGGCCGACGTCATGGACATGCCGATCCGCATCCACCGCTCCGAACAAACCTGCGCCCTGGGCGCCGCCATGTTTGCCGCTACGGCCGCCGGGCTGTACCCGGACGTCACCGCCGCCATGAAAGCGATGGGCCCCGGCTTCGACCTGATCTTTTACCCTGACCCTGAGCGTGCCCGCCTGTACGCGTCACGCTATGCGCGGTACCGGGAACTGGGCGGGTTTGTGGAAGGGAAGAGAATAGTGCGGGAAGAGGCGTTTGGGGTTTGAGGTTTAAGGTTTATGGTTTATGGTTGGTTTGCATGATGTATGGTTTCGCGCAGAGCCAAGGAGGAAAGGAGGACACGGAGACATACCTCATTCGCTCCTTTTCTCCTTAGCTCTGCGCGAAACATGAATCCAGCAATCACTGCCCGCAGTCTGATAAAGAAACAGCTAGAAATGAAACAACTGTTCGCAGCTATACAGGAGGAAGCCTACGCGGCCAATATGCAATTGCCCCGGCTCGGCCTCGTGCTTTTTACCTTCGGCAACGTCAGTACTGCCGACCGCAGCCGGGGCGTGTTTGCCATCAAGCCGAGCGGGGTGCCGTACGAGGAGTTGTCGCCGGAAAAAATGGTGATCGTGGACTTTGAGGGCCGGACTGTTCAGGGCGACCTTCGGCCTTCCTCCGACACGAAAACCCATGCGGTATTGTACAAGCACTGGGAGGGCATCGGCGGCATCGTGCATACCCATTCCACCTATGCCACGGCCTGGGCCCAGAGCGGGCGCGACATCCCGATCTACGGTACCACCCATGCCGACCACAATACGGTGGACATTCCCTGCGCTCCTCCGATGGCCGATGCCTCCATTGCAGGCGACTATGAATACGAAACCGGTTTCCAGATCCTGGATTGTTTCCGGTCGAAAGGCCTTTCGCCCCAAGAAGTGGAAATGATCCTGGTAGGCAACCATGCCCCGTTCACCTGGGGAAAGACGGCCGCCAAGGCGGTGTACAACAGCGCCGTGCTGGAATCCATTGCCCAGATGGCCCTGCTGACCGAACAGATCAACCCGCAGGCGCCGCGCCTGAAAGAGGCGCTGGTCCGCAAGCATTTCGAGCGCAAGCACGGACCGCTATCTTACTACGGACAATAAACCTATTCTCTTAAACCTCAACCATCGCACTGCATGAAATGCCTATTTGTCCTACTTCTTCTGCTGGGTGCCGGCCGGGCTGGGGCACAGCAACAGGATTACGCCATCCGCGCCGTTAATTTCACCGATGTGCGCTTTACGGACTCCTTCTGGCTGCCCCGGATCCGCACGAACCATACCGTGACCATACCGGCTTCTTTCGAGCGCTGCGTGACCACGGGCCGCGTGCGCAATTTTGAAATGGCGGCGGCGCGCTCGGGCAAGTTCTGCACGGTCTATCCTTTCGACGACACCGATATCTACAAAACCCTCGAAGGGGCTTCCTTTTCGCTCAGCCTGTTCCCCGACAAAAAGCTGGAAGTCTATATGGATTCCCTCATCGAAAAGGTGGCAGCCGCACAGGAACCGGACGGTTATCTCTATACCGCCCGTACCATCAATCCCGACTCCCCGCATGTATGGGCCGGCAAAAACCGCTGGGAAAGGGAGCGCGAGTTGAGTCATGAGCTGTACAATTCCGGCCACCTGTACGAAGCGGCGGCCGCCCACTTCTATGCCACCGGCAAACGCAACCTGCTGAACATCGCACTGAAGAATGCCGACCTTGTCTGCTCCGTGTTCGGACCCGGCAAGTTGCATATAGCGCCCGGCCACCAGGTGGTGGAAATGGGACTGGTGAAGCTGTACCGCATCACGGGCAAACAGGAGTACCTGAACACCGCTAAATTCTTTATCGAGGAACGGGGCCGCTTTGCCGGCTACGATGCCAAAAGCCCGGACCCCTGGCGGAACGGTTCGTACTGGCAGGACCACAAGCCGGTGCTGCAGCAGGAGGAAGCCATCGGGCACGCGGTACGTGCCGGCTACCTCTATGCCGCCATGGCCGATGTGGCGGCGCTGACCGGTGATACAGGCCTGCTGCGGGCTTCGGACCGGATCTGGACCAACACCGTAGGGAAGAAAATGTATGTGCAGGGCGGTATCGGTGCCGTGGGCGACGGCGAGCGGTTCGGCGCCAACTACGAGCTGCCCAATAAAACAGCGTACAACGAAACCTGCGCCGCCATTGCCAACGTGTACTGGAACCACCGGATGTTCCTCCTGCACGGTGATGCACGCTATATCGACGTGCTGGAGCGCAGCCTGTACAACAGCCTGCTCTCCGGTCTGGGCCTCGACGGCAAGTCCTTTTTTTATACCAACGCCATGCAGGTCACCAAGGGCTTCGGCCTCCACAATGCCGAGGCTTCGCGCTCGGGCTGGTTTACCTGCTCCTGCTGCCCGACGAACCTGACGCGCCTCATTCCTTCCGTACCGGGCTACATGTATGCGGTGAGCGGCCGCGATGCCTACGTAAATCTTTTTGCCGCCAGCGAGGGCCGCTTCCAGGTGGACGGCGCAACGGTGGCGATCCGCCAGCAGCACAACTATCCCTGGGAAGGGTGGCTGAAGTTTACCCTGCAGCCGAAGAAGCAGGCCTCTTTCCGGCTCCACCTCCGCATACCCGGCTGGGCACGCAATGAAGTGCTGCCGTCCGACCTGTACGCCTACCGCGACAGCGTGGCGGTGCCCGTCACCATCCGTGTGAACGGACAGCCGGTGGCGGTCACCATCGAAAAAGGCTATGCCGTGCTGGACCGCACCTGGAAGAAAGGCGATGTGATTGAAATGGACCTGCCGATGGAAGTGCGCCGGATCACGGCCCGGTCGGAAGTGCAGGATGCTGCCGGCCGCGTGGCCCTGCAGCGCGGTCCGCTGGTGTACTGCGCCGAAGGAGTGGATCATGAAGGCGGCGCCGCCAACCTGCTGCTGCCCGCGGATACGCGCTTTACAACTGCCTATGAGCCGGGATTGCTGAACGGGGTGACCGTATTACGCAGCACCGTGCCCTCCGTAGTAGTGGATGAAAAAGGACAGGAACTCAAAACGGTCCGCCGCGCCTTCACCGCCATACCGTATTATGCCTGGGCCAACCGCAAGCCCGGAGAGCTGATGGTGTGGTTCCCGGAAAAGATCTGGGGCGTGGACCTGCTTTCCGCCGGACCGGCAGCACCCAAAAAATAATGAACGTATATAAAACGCACGTATGATCGATCTTAAAAAATGGGAACTCTGGCTCGTTACCGGCAGCCAGCATCTTTATGGCGAAGAAACCCTGAAGCTGGTAGCGGAACATGCCCGGGCTATCGCCTCCGGACTGGATGGCGCGGAAGCCTTGCCGGTGACCGTGGTGTGCAAACCCGTGGTGACCACGCCTGATGAAATTTACCGCGTGTGCATGGAGGCCAATACGGCACCCGGCTGCATCGGCCTCATTGCCTGGATGCATACCTTTTCCCCGGCCAAAATGTGGATCGGAGGGCTGAAGATCCTGCAGAAGCCGCTGCTGCACCTGCATACGCAGTTCAACCGCGATATACCCTGGAAGGATATCGACATGGACTTTATGAACCTGAACCAGAGTGCGCACGGCGACCGCGAGTTCGGGTTTATGCTGAGCCGGATGCGCATGGAGCGGAAGGTAGTGGTCGGCCACTGGCAGGACCCCGAAGTGCAGGAGCAGGTGGGCATCTGGGCCCGCGCTGCCGCCGGCTGGCACGACTGGCAGGGTGCGCGCTTCGTGCGTTTCGGCGATAACATGCGCTACGTGGCCGTAACGGAAGGCGATAAGGTCGAAGCCGAGCTGCAGTTCGGCTACTCGGTGAACACCCACGGCATCGGCGACCTGGTGCAGCGCATCGGCGGTGTAGAGGATCGTGCCATCGATACGCTGGTGCAGGAATACGGCGAGTCATACGAGCTGTCGCACGCCCTGCGCAACGGGCAGCAGGCTTCCCTGCGCGAAGCCGCACGCATTGAACTCGGCCTCCGGCAGTTCCTCGAAGAGGGCGGCTACCGGGGCTTTACCGATACGTTCGAGGACCTGCACGGCATGGTGCAGCTGCCCGGCCTGGCCGTGCAGCGCCTGATGGCCGATGGCTACGGCTTCGGCGGCGAAGGCGACTGGAAAACGGCTGCGCTGGTGCGCGCCATGAAAGTGATGGCCAGCGGGCTGCCCGGCGGCGTTTCCTTCATGGAAGATTATACGTACCATTTCGATCCCGCCAACCCGATGGTGCTGGGCGCCCATATGCTGGAGATCTGTCCCTCCATTGCCAGCGGCAAACCCCGGTGTGAAGTACACCCGCTGGGCATTGGCGGTAAGGCCGATCCCGTGCGGCTGGTGTTCAACTCTGGTGCCGGTCCGGCCATCAATGCCTCCATCATCGATATGGGCAACCGCTTCCGGCTCCTGGTGAACGAAGTGGAAGCCGTAGAGCCGCCGCACGACCTGCCGAAGCTGCCGGTGGCCCGCGTACTCTGGAAGCCTTATCCCGATATGAAGACCGGCTGCGCCGCCTGGATCCTGGCCGGGGGCGCCCACCACACCGGCTACAGCCAGAACCTCGATGCCTGCCACATGGAGGATTTTGCCTCCATGGCCGGCATTGAATATGTCCGCATCGGCAAAGGCACCGATCTGTATTCCTTTAAAAATGAACTGCGCTGGAATGACGTGTATTATCTGGTGAGGAAATAAGGGTGGTATTGGTGGTATTGGTGGTATAGGTAGTATTGGTAGTATAGGTAGTATTGGTGGTATTGGTAGGATTGAGGAAAGGTAGATGTGCATGTGGAGAAAATAGTTCCGGAAAGGATTTATGCACCGCATCAGGGTTTTCCGTATTTATGCAAAAAATTGAAACCTTTTCCCTAAGTACCACCAATACCACTAATACCACTTCCACACAAAATGAATTCCCGTGAGCGTCATTCCCGAGTATAAACAATACGACCAGTTCCTGCTGGCGATCGACTGTATCATTTTCGGTTTCGATGGCGCGCGGCTGAAGGCCCTGCTGATCAAGCGGGGGTTCGAGCCCGAGCAGGGCAAATGGTCGCTCATGGGCGGTTTTGTGCGCCAGGAGGAAAGCGTGGATGCCGCTGCCGCCCGGATCCTGTTCGACCTGACGGGCCTGGACCGTATCTACATGGAGCAGCTCCACTGCTTTGGCGAAGTGAAGCGCGACCCGGGCGGACGCGTTGTCTCCATGGCCTATTACGCCCTGATCAAGATCGACGATTACAGCGAGGAGCTGATGCACCGGCACAACGCCAAGTGGGTGGACCTTGACCGCGTACCGGCCCTCATTTTCGACCACAAGAAAATGCTGCAGATGGCCCGGGAACGGCTTCGCCAGAAGGTGATGAACCACCCCATCGGGTTTGAGCTGCTGCCCAAAAAATTCACCCTGCCCCAGCTGCAGGCGCTGTACGAAGCCATCTATGAAGTACCGCTCGACCGGCGCAACTTCACCAAGAAGATCATGTCCCTGCAGATCCTCAACAAGCTGGAGGAAAAGGAAAAGGAAAG
>DATAGL010000022.1:0-6369 GCA_036263755.1 Chitinophagaceae bacterium
CGTACCCAGCGGCGCCTCCACCGGTGTGCACGAAGCCGTAGAGCTGCGCGATAACGATAAAAGCGTATACGTGGGCAAAGGCGTGTTGAAAGCCGTAGAAAATGTAAACAAGACCATCGCCCCCGAACTGATCGGCTATGACGTGGCCGACCAGACCGGTGTGGACCAGCTGATGCTGGAGCTGGATGGCACCCCCAATAAAAGCAAGCTGGGCGCCAATGCCCTGCTGGCCGTGAGCATGGCCGTGGCCAAGGCCGCCGCAGAAGAAGCCGGCCTGCCCCTGTTCCGTTACGTCGGCGGCACCAACGCCAAAACACTGCCCGTGCCGATGATGAACATCCTCAACGGCGGCGCGCATGCCGACAACAAGATCGACTTCCAGGAATTCATGGTCATGCCGCTGGGCGCCACGTCATTCTCCGAAGGCCTGCGCTGGGGCGTGGAAATCTTTCATGCGCTGAAGACCGTACTGAAGAAAAAAGGCTACTCGACCAACGTAGGTGATGAAGGCGGCTTTGCCCCCAACATCCAGAGCAACGAAGAAGCTATTGAAACCGTGCTGACGGCGATTGAAGCCGCCGGTTACAAAGCGGGCTCCCAGGTGTTCATTGCCATGGACGCAGCCAACTCCGAGCTCTATAAAGACGGCAAATACACGTTCCACAAGAGCGACGGCAAGACGCTCTCTTCCGACGAGCTGGTGAAATACTGGGAAAACTGGGTGAACCAGTACCCCATCTGCTCCATCGAAGACGGCATGGCCGAAGACGACTGGGAAGGATGGAAGAACCTCACCGAAACGGTGGGCAAGCGCGTGCAGCTGGTAGGCGACGACCTGTTCGTGACCAATGTTGAGCGCCTGAGCCAGGGTATCGAGCGGAGCATTGCCAACGGCCTGCTGGTGAAGGTGAACCAGATCGGCACCCTTACCGAAACCATCAATGCCGTGACCATGGCCCAGCATGCCGGTTACAACACCATCATGAGCCACCGCTCCGGTGAAACGGAAGACAATACCATCGCCGACCTGGCCGTAGCCCTGAACTGCGGACAGATCAAGACCGGCTCGGCTTCCCGCTCCGACCGCATGGCGAAGTACAATCAGCTGATCCGGATCGAGGAGCTGCTCGGTGCCTCGGCCTATTTTCCCGGAGCCAAACTGAAATTCGGAAAATAAAATAACCCAAACGATCCCGCCCGAAAGGCGGGATTTTTTTATGGAAATCGATTACTCCCAACTGCACGGCCGGCATGTATACCTCGAAGGACTCCGGCCGGAACACGCGGCAGAACTGCGCGGCCTGGCCCGCGACGAGCGGCTCTGGGAATTCACCCAGACCCTGCTGATCAACGAAACCTACGACGCCCAGTTCGACAAATACATCGCCACGGCACTCGACCCGGCTTCTACCGGCGGCATGCGGTCCTTCATTATCCGGCGTTCCTCCGACGCGAAGCTGATCGGCATGACCCGTTTTTACTGCATACAGCCCGGCGACAGGCGCCTCTCCATCGGTTACACCTGGTACATCCCCGAAGTATGGGGCGGACCGGAGAACAAGGAATGCAAATGGCTGCTGCTGCGCTATGTGTTCGAAGTTTTGAACTTTAACCGCGTTGAATTTGAAGTGGACATCCGCAACCTGCGCTCCCAGAAAGCCGTGGAAAAGATCGGCGGCACCCGCGAAGGCGTGCTGCGCTACCACCGTTACCGCGCCGACGGCACGGTCCGTGATACCGTGGTCTTCAGCATCATCGCACCGGAATGGGAGGCGGTGAGCGGACGCCTGAAAGGCCTGTTCTGATGTACGATTTACGGTGTACGGTGTACGATGTGTTTACAGGTAAAGGAGAGAACTTAGCTTGTTACAGGGTTTCGCGCAGAGCTAGCGGAGAAAAGGAGGGCGCGGAGCGTGTCCTTTTTAGCTGTTCCAGCGCCTTATTTAATCACAGATGGCGCTGATGAAAGTGGATAGCACAGATAGATCCTCATTTAGAGTGCCCTATTGGGTGGTCCGGCGCCTTTCCCAAGCGGGACTGCCTTGATTTTTTGAGTACCTTTTTGCATCAAGGTAAAAAAAGAACCAACCACCCGCGGAGAACCTCCTAAGTACAAACCATTCCAGATGAAGATTCCTGTTTGCAGCTTGCAGCTTGCAGCTTGTAGCTTGCAGCTTGCAGCCCGAAGTTCCTAACCCAATTTAGGTACGCCGTTTCCCCCATCTTCCTTACATTCGTCCCGTACATCCCTTTTATCATGGCATTTCTGGCGCACATCCCCTCGCTTCTGCGGAACAAGTTTTTCCTGGCTACAGCCGCATTTACCGTTTGGATGCTGTTTTTCGACAAGGACGACCTGTTTGCCCGCCGCGAGCGGCAGCGCGAGCTCCGGGCCCTCCAGGAAAGCAAGGAATATTATACCGAACAGATCGCCCGCGAGCGGAAAGCGCTGGAGGAACTCCAGTCCAACCCCGCTGCCATCGAAAAATACGCCCGGGAAAAATACCTGATGAAACGGGAGAACGAGGACCTCTTTCTGATCCAGCCTTCGGAAAACTGAGCCGGCACACAATAACGGTTTTGGACCGGCGTTTATAATCCGGATCACATTTTAGGACCGTTTTATTTCATTTTTTATTGGTTCATATGCTTAACTACTCACCGGAGGACCTTATCCTGTACCTGTACGGGGAAACCTCTGAAGAAACCACCGCTGCCATTGAAGAAGCCCTCAAAAAAGACTGGACGCTGCGCGAGAAGCTGGCCGTCCTTAAAGGCTCCCAGGAACGCCTGAACAGTATTATCGTTACCCCGCGCACCGAGGCCGTACTGAACGTCCTCAAATACGCCTGGCAAACCGCTGCTCCTGCCGAGACAAAGTAGCCTCTCCCTTTCTTATCTTCGCGGGCTATGACCCGGAAGGACCGCTTTCGTTTTGTTACCGAGTATTTCCAGCTTTTCCGGCCCGACGCGGAAACGGAGCTGAACTACGAGAACCCCTACCAGCTGCTGGTGGCCGTTATCCTTTCGGCCCAGTGCACCGATAAGCGGGTAAACATGACCACGCCGGCCCTTTTCGCGAAATACCCCGACATTCCTTCCCTGGCAGCCGCCCGGTACGAAGACGTGTTTGAGCTGATTAAAAGCATTTCCTTCCCCGGGAACAAGTCGCGCCACCTGCTGGGAATGGCCCAGATGGTGCAGGAGCGCTTTGGCGGCGCCATACCGATGACTGTGGAAGAATTGGTACAACTGCCGGGCGTCGGCCGGAAAACAGCCAATGTCATCACCTCCGTGGTGGACAACCAACCGAATATGGCCGTGGATACCCATGTATTCCGGGTGTCGGCCCGCATCGGCCTTACGGTGAACGCCAAAACCCCGCTGGCCACCGAAAAGCAGCTGGTAGCCCAGCTGCCGAAGGACCTGGTGTACATCTTCCACCACTGGCTGATCCTTCATGGACGCTATATCTGCGTGGCCCGCCGGCCCAAATGCCGCGAATGCGGCCTCAAGCCCGCCTGCAAATACTTCAGCCGGCTCACCCCGGAGGAGAAACAAAACCTGGGCATTACCGACTGATATTCCCTGTTTACGGAGTTTTAACAAGCTGACCCGTCCTTTTTGGCGTGCCGGTTGCATTATAACGGGTATCCAGCCGCTGAAAAGCCGAAACCCTAGTAACCAATCATACGTAGATAGGAGTGTATTCATGACAACAAACCCGATATATGAAGCTTTTCACAGCCGGTTCTCCCTGCAGCCCCTGGTTTCCGTCCTGAAAAAAATGATCGCTGAAGGAAAGCCCGGCGCCCGCAAGCTGTATGAGGACCTGCTGAAGGAAATTGCTGCCGTACCCGAACTGCTGGAGCCCGTTGAATCCCCCGCTGCCCTGACCGCCCACCGCGAACTCGTGGAATCGCTGCTCTCGGCCATCTTTCCGCCTTCCACTGCCGATACCCAAGGAGTACATGCCATATCCTTTCCCTTCCGGCCTGAAGTGGTTTATGCTTCGCCCGGCTTTGCCGAGCTGTTCCTGCCGGAAGGCACCGATAAGATCACCGTACCCGACACCCGCACCAATGTAAACATCGCCCGGGCAAGCGTCCGGCTGGCGTATAACGTGATCCTGCAGAAGCTTTACGCCCTGCCCGTGACCACCGTGGCTTCCTCGGTGCACCCCTTTACCGACCCCGATACCGGACTCATCAAATACCTCGAGCTGAAGCTCAATGCCCAGTTCGTTACGGTGAAATGCATCAACAAAGACTTTTCGCTGCCCGCCTCTTTTTCACCCCAGCGCACCCTCGACGTGGAAGAGCTGAAGGAAGCATTCCCGCTGGAATACTTCCAGTTCGAAGGCCTGGTGGTCATCGACGTGGCCGATGTGACCTCCGAGCAGGTGATCACCGATATCAAGAATGCGCTGCTCAACATCAACATGTTCTCCGACACGACCGTGTACGACAACCTGCAGCTGCACGTGCAAACGCTGATGGGTCTGAAGGACGTGCAGGTAGGCATCACCCCGTTTTTCAAAAAAAACAACTACTTCCTCTATACCGAGGCGCACTACCGCAACTCGCTCCTGTTCCGCAACGAACAGGTCATCGCCCAGAAGGAGGCGGTCAGCACACAGTGCCAGCATATTTTCCGCAACACCGACCAGCCCCTGCTGTACCAGTCACTCAATGAGCACAACAGCAGCGGCAACGAAGTGGTACGCTACTATTACGAAACAGGGGCCCGCAGCCTCATCCTGTGCCCGCTGAAATGCGACGACGGCGACCTCATCGGCCTCCTGGAAGTGGTGAGCCCGGAACCGGGCCGCCTGCGGTTTCACCACATTGCCCGGATGCAGTCGGCCATGCCGCTGTTTTCCCTGGCCCTGGAAAAAAGCAACGAGAACCTGGAGCTCCAGATCGATAAAACCATCAAGGAACATTTTACGGCGATCCAGTCGGCCGTGGAGTGGAAGTTTACCGAGGCGGCATTCGACTACCTGCAGAACCGGCAGGTGAGCGATGCGGCGCGGATGCCGGCTATCATGTTCGAGGACGTCTACCCGCTGTACGGCGCCATCGATGTGCGCAACTCCTCGGTGGAACGCAACAATGCCATCCAGCTTGATTTGATGGAGCAACTCGACATGGCCCGCGCCGTGCTGGAAAAAGCAGGCCGGATCATGCAGTTTCCCCTGCTGAAAGAGATCCGGTTCAAGATCGACAAATACATTGCTTCGGTAAGCGACACCCTGCTTTCCGACGACGAGCTGCTGATCTACGACTTTCTGCAGATCAACATCGACGCGCTGTTCCGTCACCTGCATGCTTCAAAGCCTGAGCTGCGCAAGGCGGTGGACGATTACTATGCCGCGCTCGATCCTTCGCGCAAGATCATTTTTCACCACCGCAAGGATTACGAGGAAAGCATCACCCGGATCAACGACGTGCTCGACCGCTTTATCGACCAGGAACAGAAAATGGCCCAGCAAACCTACCCCCATTATTTTGAGCGCTACATCACCGACGGCATTGAATTCAACATGTATGTCGGCCAGTCGCTGGCACCCAGCCTGCCTTTCCACGAAGTGTATGTAAGCAACCTGAAGCTCTGGCAGCTCACCATGCTGGCCCGCGCCGCGCGGCTGACCCATTCGCTGGAAAAAAAGCTCAGCCTTCCCCTGCAGACCACGCAGCTCATCCTGGCGCATTCCCTACCGCTGTCCATCTCCTTCCGCCGCAAGGAGCGCAAGTTTGATGTGGACGGCGCTTATAATATCCGCTACGAGATCATCAAGAAGCGCATCGACAAGGTGCACATCAAGGAAACCGATGAACGGCTGACCCAGCCCGGCACCATTGCGATCGTTTATTCGCAGCAGAAAGAACTCAACGAGTACCAGGAATACATCGAATACCTGCAGCATGAAGGCTTCCTTGGCGACAATGTGGAGCACTTCGAGCTGGAAGACACCCAGGGCATCAGCGGCCTGCGCGCCCTGCGCGTGGACATTAACCTGAACGCCGAAACCGCCAACCCGCCGGCTGCCGTCCGGGTGGAACACGGCGTGGCCAAGCCGGTGATGCGGAAATGAATCAGGGAATACGCTGACGGATGCTGATGGCGCTGATTGGAATGTGCAGATGTGCAAATATGCAGATGTGCAGATGATTCAGGTTGCGAGGGGTTGCCCGGGTTATGGTGATGCTAAAGCTCTCTGATCTGATAACCTCTTTTCAGATAAAATGAAAGGGCCGGAACCGGGCCTGGAGCGCTGATTATACCGGTTTTTAACGTAACTTGTTTCCCCTCCATTTTGAGCACATCTGCACATCTGCACATCTGCACATCTGCACATCTGCACAT
>DATAGL010000023.1:0-1940 GCA_036263755.1 Chitinophagaceae bacterium
AGGTACTGCCTTGCCCTTCCGCCGAATCCACTTCGATGATGCCCCGGTGCTTTTTCACTACATGCGCCACGTAGCTGAGTCCGAGGCCATAGCCCTTGGCATTGTGCAGGTTACCGGTAGGCACGCGGAAGAACTGGTCAAACACCTTGTCGCGGTATTCGGCGGGAATGCCGATGCCGTTGTCGGACACGGAGAGCTTTACGTGGCTGCCGAGCCCCCGGACCCGGATGCGGATGACCGGTTGCAGGGGACAGTATTTCAGGGCATTGTCCACCAGGTTGAAGATTACGCTCACCACGTGCAGGCGGTCGCCTTCAAAGCCGGTATCGCCTTCTGCCTCTACCTCCACCTCGGCCCCGGCCTTCTCAAACTGCAGCCGCAGGGAAGCCGTCACCTCCTGCACCAGGTCGTACAGGTTGAGGGGTTCGTATTTGAGCTCGATCTCTTTTTTCTCGAACATCGACAGCTTCAGCACTTTATCCACCAGCAGGGAGAGGCGCTGCAGCTCGTTGGCGGAAATATCGAGGTATTCCTTCGTACGCTGCTTGTCCATCGAGGCATTGAAGCTGCGCAGCGCCTCGATGGCCACACTGACCGTGGCAATGGGCGTTTTGAGTTCGTGCGTGATGTTGGAAATGAAATCGTTCTTGATATCGGCCAGCCGGCGCTGCTTCAGCAGGCTCCGGTACAGGATGAAGAAGGAGAAAAGGGTGAAGCCCACGATGAACAGCGACAGCAGGATGGCCGGAGAAATCCGTTTCAGCAGGTACCCCGTGGTATTGCCGAGTTCGATCCGGTAGGTGATCGGGTTCAGGAAGCCCAGGGTCACTTCGTTGTACACGCGTTCATCGCTTTCCCTTTCCCTCCGGTAGCGGGTGATGGAATACGATACATCGATGCCCTGCTGGTCCATGCGGCGGGCCAGGGCTGTATCGATTTCCTGGATGCGCACCGAATCCTGCAGCGAATCCATGTCGTAAAGAAATTCAATCAGGCGGTTGCCCTTGCGGTGACGGAAGCCGTCGGCCGTGTCGTAAAAGCGGCGCCTGATGATGTGCTTCTCGGTGCGCAGCGTATCCTTTGCCTTATCGCGCAGGGCGTTGACCATGGCAATCACTTTCTGGTTGGGGTGGATGCGTACCCGCATCGGCCGCTCCCAGGGGCCCTGCCGGGGCATGGGCACCCCGGCCTCCGACAACAGCGGGTCGAGCTGGAGCTTGGCCGCCTGCAGCCGGTTTACCGTTTCCCGGAACAGCATGTTGGACCGGATCTCCAGGGTACGCTTTTCCCGATCGTAGGTGCTGTCGAGCCAGTACACCTGGAAGGAAGTGATGCCCACCATGGTGATCAGCATCACCAGGGGCATCCATTTGATATGTCGCAACGGCCGCATTGGGGCAAAAGTACCTTTTTCATTTGCCGCCCATACCCGGTTTAACCATTATTAACGTAGTTCCAACGTAGGTTAACGGAAGGCGAAAATACATTTGGCAAAACTTGTTGTATGAAAAGATGGCTCCTGCTGCTGCTTGCCGGCAGCGCCCTGACCGCCCAGGCGCAAATGAAAGAAGGCAAAGTGGTGTACGAACGCACCATCCAGATGGGGCAGTTCCGTCCGCAGGGCATGCCCGAAGAAGTGGCGCGCCAGCTGCCCCCCACCCGAACCATGCAGTTCGAGCTCCTGTTTTCCGCGGCCGGCTCGCTGCGCCAGCTCATTCCCGACATGACGGAGGACGGCGGCAACACCACCGTATCCGGCGCAGGTCCGGGCGGCGGCCAGTTCGTTATGCGTTTCGGTGCGGCCGGTGCCGATGACATCATTTACCACAACTTCGAGCAGGGCCGCCGCGTGGACCAGCGGGAACTGTTTTCCAAGACCTATATCGTGGAAGACAGCATCCGCAGGCTGTCGTGGAAGATCAGCGAGGAAACGAAAAAGA
>DATAGL010000024.1:0-7244 GCA_036263755.1 Chitinophagaceae bacterium
CTTTTTTTCGGTCCGGTGCGGGCTGGCAGCGCCTTCCGCGTTTCCGGAAACGGTACGATAAAAGCCTTGAATAAAAAGATTAGTTATGGAAAAGGGTCAGCACCGTGGCCAGCCTTTTCCGCAACTGGTGGCGGTGGACGATGAAATCCAGAAACCCGTGCTCCAGGATGAATTCGCTGCGCTGGAAGCCTTCGGGCAGGTCGCGCTTGATGGTTTCCTTAATGACGCGGGGACCGGCAAAGCCGATCAGGGCACCGGGTTCAGCAATATTCAGGTCGCCCAGCATGCCGAAGGAGGCCGAGATGCCACCGAACGTAGGATCGGTGAGCAGGGAAATGTAGGGGAGCTTCGCATCGGAAAGCTGGGAGAGTTTGCCGCTGGTCTTGGCCAGCTGCATCAGCGAAAAGGCGCTTTCCATCATACGGGCGCCGCCGCTTTTGGAAATGACCATAAACGGGCATTGGTGCTCAATACAGTAATCCACTGCCCGGCTGAATTTTTCGCCCATGACACTGCCCAGTGACCCTCCGATGAATTCAAAGTCCATACAGGCAATGACAATATCGTATCCTTCCACCTTGCCGGCGGCCACCCGCATCGAATCCTGCAGGCTGGTTTTGTTCCAGGTTTCCTCCAGCCGCTTCTGGTACGGTTTCAGGTCGGAAAAGCCCAGCATGTCCTTGGAACGGATATTATTGAACAGTTCCGTGAAGGCCCGTTCATCAAAAAGGATATCATAGTATTCGGTACTGCCGATGCGGTGGTGGAAATTGCATTTGGGGCAAACAAACAAGGCCTCCCTGAGGTCATTTACCGTTGAGATGTAGTTGCATTCGGGGCACTTGTTCCAGAGTCCTTCCGGCGTTTCCTTTTTTTCGGAGGAAGGCGTAAGAATGCCTTTTTTGATTCTTTTAAACCAGCTGGTCTTCGTTTCCTCTGTTTTTCCTTCTTCTCCCGCCAGGTTGGCATCAAAATCTTCAAATTGTTTTGACATCAGTACCGTTTTGTTAGGTCACAAATATAGGGAGAACCATAAACTAGCAAGGAGTTTGTGCTTTGGGGAGCGGTGCAGGGAAGCACCTTTTACCGGGCGGGCGATCGGAACCGGTACTTCAGCTGCGTACCAGAATAGGCCCGGGAGGGTACATTATAGACGTACCAATGGACGCAGCGGTTCACTGCTTCCACTGGTACGCATAAAAAGTCCCGCCGGGGCGGGACCTTTCTTAATCGTTCTTTTTGCGCTTCAGCTTTTCGCCTTTTGTTTGTTTCACATTGTGGGTGACATCATTGCCCTTGCTGTTCTGCTCCAGGTTGTTCCGGCTGTCGAGGTTATCCCGGATTTCCGGACGGGGCCGATGTCCTACTTCCTGCTTATGCTGCATGTTGTTTTGACTTCTTGCACCTTTCATAACACACTGTTTTTTTATATCTATGAAAAACCGTACCATTTTTAATCCCCCTGGTGACGCAGGAGGTTCCGGGCTACGCTCTGCCCGCTTTGCAGGGCCCCTTCTACCGTCCCGATTTCCGGACCCTCGTGCAGGGCTTCCCCGGCAAAGAACAGGGTATTGGCTTCTGGGGCCAGGAACGATGCCCGGGCAGCGGAAGCGCCTACCGTTTCATAGCTGTATCCTCCGCTGGTAAAAGGATCGGACGCCCAGTTGTAGACGCGGGCCTGCAGCAGCAGTGCGTCCAGCTGATCCGGTGAAAGCCCGAACATGCCGGCCAGTGATTCCTTTGCCCGGCTGATGAGGTCCTCATCACTCAAATCCTTCAGGGCAGCTGCCGGAGGACCGGCCAGCCAGCCGGTCAGGTGCGGTGTCTTTTTGGGGATTTGCGTCCACCATGTGGGAACGGTTTCACCGGTAAAAAAGAAGCTGGCATCCTGCATGGCGCCCCCTTCCTTTTCCTTCCAGAATGCTTCCCTGAAATGCATCGCGAACTTGATCACCGGACCAAATCCCAGAGCCTGGGCCGCTGCTGTTTTATGTGGTAGTTCAGGACGGAACCGGACGGGCAGGGGATCACTCTGCCACAACCCGAGCGGCAGGGTGAGCAAAGCTTTCCGGGCCCAGAAACGATCCTTTCCCGCAAAAACCGTTACCTCGCCTTTCTTCCATTCTATTTCAGTCACCACCTGGTTCAGGAGCACGGGGATATTGTTCGCCTTCAGTTCTTTTTCCAGGCAGGCGAGGAGGGGAGCGTAACCTTCCTCCGGACGGTATTGCTCTTCATCGGCCGTGGTCAATTCCTCGCGCAGGGCCAGCGTGCTGGCCCTTGCCGCATCGGCCGCATAGTACCCCTCCACGTACTGCCTCAGCGAGCTACGCAGCCCTTCATAAGGCGCGCCGGCAAGGTCGGTTTGCAGAAATTCAGCCACCGGTTTGTCCTCTTCCAGCTCTTTCCATTTCTTATCCAGCTGCTCGTAATCATCAATAAAGTCGCCTTCTTTCTCCCAGCCGTGTTCCTCCCGGCGCCAGATGGAGCCCTCCGCCGGAAGCAGGGTTACGCCTGCCTTTCGGGCAAGCCATTGGGTCAGGAGCAGGTTGCCGTGGACAAACTCGGCCCCGGCTTCTACCGGGTAGGGAATATGCGGATCGCGGATGGTGTGCACCCTTCCTCCGGTACGGTCCCGGGCCTCCAGTACAATTACCCGCAAACCGGCCCCGGCGAGTTCATACGCTGCCATCAGTCCGGCCGCCCCGGCCCCGATGACCAGCAAATCGGTATCTGTCTGTTGCATGGTAGGCGAAGATGCAAAAGTTGTGCAAGGAAGGCGAGGTGGTAGTTGTTTACTTGTTTACCAGTTTCATGGTTTACCAGTTTGATAGGGAAAACGATTCGGAGGAGACAATAACTCTTTACTACTTATTTTGAAAACAATAATTGTATACCCAAGCATTCGTTCTCATCACCATATGAACAATGGAACTCTGGAACAAGTAAACACTGAAACTTCAAAACCAGATGACAAAAGAACCCCGGTATTTTCCCGCCGCACCCTGCATTACCGCCATCCGAACTTTAGTTACCTTTGGCCGCTATGGACGTAAAGAATAATATTCTGGAAACAATCGGCAAGACACCGCTGGTCCGGCTGAACCGGCTCACCCGCGAACTGCCCTGTACGGTGTACGCCAAAGTGGAATATTTCAATCCCGGCAACTCCACGAAAGACCGGATGGCCCTGAAAATGGTGGAAATGGCTGAAGCCGAAGGAAAGCTGAAGCCCGGGGGCACCATCATTGAGTGCACCTCCGGTAACACCGGTATGGGGCTGGCCATGGCCGCTGTAGTTAAGGGTTACCGCTGCATTTTTGCCACCACCGACAAGCAATCGCAGGCAAAAGTGGATATACTGCGCGCCCTGGGTGCCGAAGTGATTGTTTGCCCGACGAACGTGGAACCTGAAGATCCGCGCAGCTACTATTCGGTAGCGGCCCGCCTGGCCCGCGAAATCCCCAATTCCTACCTCTGCAACCAGTACGATAACCTGGCAAACCGCCTGGCGCATTATGAAAGCACCGGTCCCGAGCTCTGGGAGCAAACCGATGGCAGGATCACGCACCTGGTAGTTACAGCAGGCACCGGGGGAACGGTCACCGGAACGGCCCAGTACCTGAAAGAAAAGAATCCAAACATCCAGGTCTGGGCCATTGATGTCTATGGCTCGCTGCTGACCAAATATTTCAGGACCGGCGAGATCGATATGGGTGAAGTGCACCCCTACATCTCGGAAGGCTTTGGTGAGGACTTCGTGCCGAAGAATTACGACATGAGCGTGATTGATCATTTTGAACAGGTTACGGATAAGGACGGCGCCATCATGGCCCGCCGGCTGGCCCGCGAGGAAGCCATCTTCTGCGGCTACAGCGCGGGATCCTGCATCCAGGGATTGCTGCAGCTGAAAGATAAACTGAAGAAGGACGATGTGGTAGTGGTGGTGCTGCATGATCATGGCAGCCGCTATGTAAGCAAAATCTACAATGATCAGTGGATGGCCGAACGTGGTTTCCTGGAGGTCAAAAGCTTTAAGGACATCGTTAACGGCCGTGGCAAGCAGCGTACGATCACCCTGGAGCCGGACCAAACCGTGGCGCAGGCCGTAGAGCTGATGAAGCAGTACGACATCGAACACATACCTGTACAGGTAGACGGCGCCCTTGTGGGTTCCATATCCGAAAACGGACTTTTCCAGAAAGTGTTTTCCAATCCTGATATCCGGAATGCTTCTGTCCGGTCGGTTATGGATAAACCGTTCCCGGTCGTTGATTTTGAAACACCGGTAGAAAAACTGGGCACGCTGATCAATAAAGAGAACGGGGCGGTCCTGGCCAAAGACGACAGCGGGAACCTCCATATTGTAACTCAGTACGACGTCTTGCAGGCCCTTGCCTGAAACGGCGGAAAAACGGATTTTTGCGGGCTAAGGGAAAAACCTTAGTGCTGCTCACAAGCTAAAACGAAAACCGGTCAGCGACCGGTTTTCGTTTTTTTACGATGCCGTCAACGTTTTTTACCTGTGCCGGGCAAAGGTACGGGAAGCGGTCCCTGCAAAGGCCGGGACCGCTTGATATACTCATTGTTGTTAATTATTCTGCAGGTAGTAACCGTAAGGGGCATTCGTAAAATTCCGTGGCAGATTTGTGTTTTTTCCCAGGCAGGTGCTCGATGGTTTACGAGCCGATGCGTATTTACCATAGGAAAAAATTAGGGCAAAACTGCAATTGCACGGCCTGCTGGAGCATTCTACTTTTGTAGCAGAAGTTGATTGATCGAATCCATCCAATATCCGGAGAACCAATCCGTCCAAGATCCAAAAAACCAACCGTCCAGAACACAACATTCGATCCTGATCCTTAGAAAAACCACCGGTAAAAATCCAGTATCAATCAACTTCTTCCTTTCCAGGAAGCATTGAGAAAAACCGTCCGGTATCCTTCGAATCCCCGTTTTCAATCCAAGATCCTAAAAACCGTCCAGTCCTGTGAAAACTGTCCGACGCAGAAGAACAGTACTAACCTATCACCGCAACCTCGCCTGTTGTTTCAAACAGGCAGCCTCCTGCTCACCGTACCGTCTGGTGGAGCAGGAGGGGTGGTAGTGTTGACGGATCTTCTCCTGTCTGAACTTATCCCTCCCGCTTTAATAACACCTCATTCCTCAACGCCTTTTCTCCTAACTTGCAGGCCATGCCTGTGTTCACCGACCAACTGGGACGCCTTGTTCCAATGACGGCTCCGGCCCGGCGCATTGTTTCGTTAGTGCCTTCGCAAACGGAAGTGCTGTACCACCTGGGATTGACGGATGAAGTTGCCGGGATTACCAAATTCTGTGTGCATCCGCCCGAATGGTTCCGTACCAAAAAACGGATCGGGGGAACCAAGACCCTGCACCTGGAGGAGATTGCCCGACTGGAGCCCGACCTTATCCTCGCCAATAAAGAAGAAAATACCAAAGAACAGGTGGAGTATCTGGCCGCCCGCTTCCCGGTCTGGACCAGCGATATTACCCTGCCGGAAGAAGCCTTTTCCATGATGGAGGCCCTGGGCGGGCTGACGGGTAAAGAAGAAGAGGCACGGTCGCTTGTTCAAAAGATCCGTTCCGGCTTCGGCGGGCTGGCTCCTGAGGAGGCGGGTCCGCCGGTAGCATACCTCATCTGGCGCGAGCCATATATGACCGCCGGGGGCGATACATTCATCCACCATATGCTCGCGGCTGCAGGCTTCCGCAATGTCTTTGCCCAGCGCAGCCGGTACCCGGCTATCACCCTGGCGGAGCTGCTGCAATCGGGCTGCACGCATATTTTTCTTTCCTCTGAGCCTTATCCTTTCAGCGAAAGACACAGGGCTGAACTGGGCAGCTGTTTCCCGGTACAAAACATTCACCTGGTTGATGGAGAAGTTTTCAGCTGGTATGGCAGCCGCATGCTGCAGGCTCCGGCTTATTTTGAACAGCTACGCCGGCAGGTGGGCCCCGTCCGGACTGTTTAAACAAAGAAATGTATCTTCGCGGCGCATTAACGGATGATTGCTTACAGAACAGGATTGTTCCACTAAAACCGAAAGGTGTACAAATGAAAAAATACAAACCCGGAGTGCTGTTCGGCGAAGAGCTGGAAGCACTGTACAGAGACGCGAAACAAAACCAGTTTGCCCTTCCTGCTGTAAACACGATCGGCACCAACACCATCAACGCCACGCTGGAAGCGGCGGCCAAGGTGAATTCCCCGGTGATCATCCAGTTCTCCAATGGCGGTGCCCAGTTCATAGCGGGCAAAGGCATGCCGAACGACAACCTGCAGGCCAATATTGCCGGTGCCATCTCCGGGGCCCTGCACATTCATAACGTAGCCAAATACTACGGAGTTCCGGTTGTGCTCCATACCGACCATGCGGCCAAAAAATGGCTGCCCTGGATCAGCGGACTCATTGACGCCGGTACGGAGTTCCATAAAGAAAAAGGCCAGCCCCTGTTCTCCTCACACATGCTGGATCTTTCCGAAGAGCCCATCGAAGAAAATATTGAAACGTCCGTTGAATACTTCAAGCGCATGGCGCCGCTGGGCATGGGCATCGAAATCGAGCTGGGTGTTACCGGCGGCGAGGAAGATGGCGTGGACAACAGCGGTGTGGAAAACGAAAAGCTCTATACCCAGCCGAAAGAAGTGGCTTTCGCCTTTGAAAAGCTGCGGGCTGTAGGCAACCTGTTTACGGTGGCGGCCGCCTTTGGTAATGTACACGGAGTGTACAGCCCGGGGAATGTGGAGCTGCGTCCTGAGATCCTGAAGAACAGCCAGGATTATATCCAGCAGGAGTTCGGTACCGGCGAGAAGCCCGTATTCTTTGTGTTCCATGGCGGCAGCGGCTCGCCTCAGCACCAGATCCGTGAAGCCATCTCTTACGGTGCCATCAAAATGAACATCGATACCGACCTGCAATGGGCCTTCTGGGAAGGGGTGCTGCAGAATTACAAAAAAAGCGAGCAATACCTGCAGGCCCAGCTGGGCAACCCCGAAGGTGCGGAAAAGCCGAACAAAAAATATTACGATCCCCGTGTATGGCTCCGCAAAGGCGAAGAAACCTTTATCAAGCGCCTGGAGGTAGCCTTCGAGGACCTGAACTGTATCAACCGGAATGCGTAGGATGTGAGATGTGTGCTGTACGGTGTACGATGGGTCAGCGGCTGTACTTTCTGGATTTACGATTGACGATTTAAAATTGTTTTTCAAAGTTTCCGAT
>DATAGL010000025.1:0-6228 GCA_036263755.1 Chitinophagaceae bacterium
ACGCTGATAGGGAAATACGCAATACGCAATATTCAATTCACAAGGCACAAGTAGAGCGAACCGCAGAACAGACGATTAACGAATGAAGAATGTTGAAGTGAAATACAGGGTAGAAAGCCGTTACCGGAGGAAGTAGGAATGTTCCCAAATTCATTTTTCTTTCTTTTCCTGCTTACTTGTTCCAATCCTTCATCCTTCTTCATTCGTTAATCGTCTGTTCTGCGGTTCTCTTGCTTCCAACGGGGTTGCACGCTAAGCCACAGAGGACCGTCAAGCCCCAACGTTAACGCACGAGGCACGTCTCCGGAACTGCAAATGTTGATAATTTCCCTATCAGCGTCATCAGCGCCCTTTGCGATTTTTTTCACACCGATTTAAGCTCGCGGGCAAACGATAAACTGCTGCCGATCGTACCTTGAAGCATGCAGTGGTATCCGCGTACATTTCACCTCTTTTTGTTCTTCTTTTTTTCCGCCGCTCCTGTCTTTGCCCAGGAGCCGGCTCCGGAAGTTTTTTACTTCATTGGCGCCAACGGGAAAACCGGTGTGCGGACCGCAGAAGGCGGCGTGCTGATCGCCGCGGAGTACACGCTCGAAGATGCCGACACGGTGCAGCCGATTGCCGGCCGCCTCATTTACCTGGAAAAGAAGGACACCTCCGGCAGCCGTTTTGACCGTTCGGGATATTACTTTAACCGGCAGGGGCGCTTCCTGTTTCATCCCTACCGCTCCGAGCTGGGCCCCGACCCGCTGGAGGAAGGACTGCTGCGCTTCGTGGAAGGTGAAAAGATCGGCTTTGCCGACCGTACCGGACGCAAAGTTATCCCCGCCCGCTTTGACTATGCCATGCCGTTTGAATACGGGCTTTCTTTTTTCTGTGCCGGCTGCTCTTTTGCCACCGATACGTCCGGTGAACGGAAGCTGCTGGTGCAGTCCTGGGGCCTGCTGGATAAAACAGGAAAAACGCTGCGTCCGCCCGGGGTGCTGAAACTTCCCCAGTATCCGCTGGTGACCGATACCCTGGTCCGCAAGTTTCCGCAGCCGGTCTATTCCCGGCCCGAACAGGCGCTGGTGGCGCGGCTCCGCGCGGTTCCCGGACTGGAAGACAAAATGACTTCCACCTGGGTTACCCCGCCCGACTCGGTTACTTACCGGATCGTGGAACGTCCTACCAAAACCTTTCCCTATTACTGGATCAAGGCTTACGGGCATTCTTCCGGCGTGATTATGACCCTGGAGCACTTCGCCCTGCCGGCAGAAGGGCCGGCGATCAGGCGCTACTGGCCTGCGGGGGATTTTGTGGAGGAGCTAAGGCAGTAGATGTGCGATGTCCGGTGTACGGTGTGTTTACGGGTACAGAAGTGTACTCCACCAGCAACAGGGATTCGTGCAGAGGGAACGGAGCAACAGAGTGAAAAGGAGGTGTTTTATAGGTCAGTAGTTGTCCTGTAAATAAATCCCCGATAAACTCTGTTGCTCCGTTCCCTCTGCGCGAAACCATTTCCCAAATAAAAAAGCGCCCCGAAGAGCGCTTTCTATTCAAACCATTCAAAGTAAAAATTACTCCGCCTCGGCAACCACTTCCTTCACTTCAGGAATCATCCGCTTCATCATGCCTTCGATGCCGGCCTTCAGGGTGATCATGCTGGAGGGGCAGCCGCTGCAGGAGCCCTGGAGCATGAGGTTCACCACGCCTTCATCGTAGCTTTTGAACTGGATGGCGCCGCCGTCCATTTCCACGGCCGGGCGAACGTAGTTGTCCAGCAGTTCCTTGATCCGCTTCACCACGTCGGTATCGTCTTCGCTCACGGTATTGGTGCTTTCCACCTTCCGGGCGGCCACTTCTTCTTCGTTGATCACCGCCTTGTTCTCTTCCAGGTATTCCTTCAGGAAGTCGCGGATGGCCGGGATTACATCGTTCCAGTCGGTCTCGGCCGTTTTGGTGAGGGTAACGAAGTTGGAGGCGATGAATACCGACTTAATGAACGGGAAGCCGAAAAGCTCGATGGCCAGCGGGGAAGGCTTGGCGCTTTCCATGTCCGGAAAATCGATGCTTTTTCCCGGGTACAGCAGCTTGTTGGCCACAAATTTCATGGTCTCCGGGTTCGGCGTCATCTCGGTGTATATGCTGATTACAGGATTTCCAGTCTTGATCATAGCTAAAAGTTATGTTTACAAAGGTAGCAAAACTGGTTCCATTTCAGAGATCCTGCCAAAAAGTCCCGCCCGCCGGGGCCGGTAAATGACAAAGAAATTACGAAAGAGCTGAGAGCTGTGGGCTATGAACCTCAAGCTGCAAGCTACAAGCTTCAAGCCGCAAGGGATTAAAATGGCTCAAGCTGTGCTATTGAAACGACTCAGCAAAAAAGTTTGCAGCTTGAGGCTTGTAGCTCTCAGTTCACGCATACAGTTGCTGGCATTGTTCGCAGAAAAAACTTCGCCTGGGTGTTATTCCTGTATGCCTTTTGGTAAAGGGAATGGCACAGCGCGGGCAGATTTTCTTGGTGTGGGCCAGCCAGTGCTGGCGCAGGGTGCCTTCTTTTTTCCAGCGGTAGAAGTCGAACGAATAGGTACGGGCTTCCTTCACCAGGGCCTTCAGCACAGGCGCGGGCAGGGCGCCGATCCGGGATTCGGGGTGCAGGCGGATGCGGAAGAATACTTCGTTCTTGATGATGTTGCCCACACCGGAAAACAGGGCCTGGTCCAGCAGGGCATCCGAAACCAGGGTATCAGGCCGGGCCTTCAGCTTTTTGAGGGCGGCTTTTTCATCCCAGGCTTCCTGCATGACGTCGGTAGACCAGTCGTAGAGGGCGTCCATATCGGTGCCCTCGATGATCTTTACGGCGCAGAGGTAATTGTTCCACTCCCCGTTGGGCAGCACCAGGCTGAGCTTGGGGGCTTTTTCCCGGTGCCGGCTGTTGAGGTAAAAGGAGCCGAACATGAGGTAGTGAATGCGGATGGTGCAGTCCTCAAAGCCCATCAGGAAATGCTTGCCCCAGGTGTTCAGGACCTGCAGCCGCTGGCCCACGATCCGGTCGAAGTCGATCTTTGCACCGCCGTGTGCTTCCAGCACGGTCTGCCCCACGAAAGGCTGGGCCTGTTCTTTCAGAATGACTAAGCTGGGTCCTTCCATGGTGGATGCGTTGGTACTTTGAGTAATAATGGTGGTATTCGTTGTATTGGTGATATTGGTCGTATTGGTGGGATGAAGAGGTAAACAGTAATAGCACCGTTCGATCAATAGCGCTGGGAAAAAGGAATATCCACAAAAAGTTAAAACCGCCGAAACTACTGATACCCCCAATACTACAATTACTACCAATACCACTCCTCCATTCTCAGTCTTCCACACCCGCATCGCGGATCTTTTCGCCGGTAAACTGGTTCTTGATGTATTCGTTGAAGAAGGAGCCGGCCGAACCCTCCACTTCGATGTAGAGCTGGAACACTTTCCACATCCGCAGGGGCACGTTGAAGTACCGGTAGACATTCCCGCTCCGGAATTCGATCTCGAGGATCTTCTCCTTCTCCAGGTATTCCACCCGGTGGATCGTAGAGGATTTGGTTGTGAAGACGGATTTGCCCATCCCGGCTGTTTTCAATAGCATTAAAAAAATTGGACCAAGCTGGTGTTGGAAGTGGTATACGTGGTATTGGTAGTATGGGTGGTATTGGTTCAGCCGGTGAAGGCTTCCCTGCACCCGCGGCAAATTTCAAGACAAATACCACCCATACGACCAATACCACAAATACCACCCATACTCAAATAGCACGCTCTTTGCAGTCCACACCCCATGTTCAGGCGATTAACAACCCGTGTGAAAAAGTTCTGGGCGGCGCTGGCGCTGCTGTCCCTGGAGATGATCATCGTGCTGGCCGTGTTCGTAGCGGCCCTGGTGGCCTTTGTATTCATCACCCGGCGCATCTTTTTCCTGCGCAACGAGCAGCTGGATTTCGAGGTATTCCACTACCTGGAACGATATGTAAATGAAACCAATAATCAGGTGATGCTGGCCGTTACCTACCTGGGGCGGCATGAATTCCTCATCCCGGCCAACCTGCTGCTGATCGCCTATTTCCTGTTCATTAAAAAGCACCGCTGGTACTCGATCAAAGTGCCGGCCATTGCCCTCAGCAGCCTGGCCCTGATGTTCATCCTCAAAAACCTGTTCGGCCGCGAGCGTCCGCTCATTCCGCTGCTCGAGGAAGCGCGGGGCCTCAGCTTTCCCTCCGGGCACGCGCTCATGAGCACCACCTTTTACGGCCTGCTCGTGTACATCATTTACCGGGCGGCCTGGCCCAAAGCGGTGAAATGGCCGCTGATCTTCCTGCTGGTGGTCCTGATCCTGCTGATCGGGTTCAGCCGGATTTACCTGCGGGTGCATTATACCACCGACGTTATTGCCGGATTTGCCATGGGCTTTCTCTGGCTCGTGTTCTCGGTATGGGCGCTCGGCCGGCTGGAGCAATGGAGCCGCCGGCAGATCAATCCCGCCGTACAGCAGCCGCCCCTGCCCGATGCGGGCTGATCAATGGGTGAGGCCCTGCGCGGTATCGGAGCCGATGGAGTCGCGGAACACGCTTTCGGTGTCGGTAACGGCGCCGTTGGGGTCGATGGCACGGACACTATTGTCCGACTGGCGGGTAGAAGGCTCCTCGCCGCAGCTGCCAAGCAGCAGCAGGAAGAGAAGCCCGGTGCAGTAGTATTTCATCATCAGGGGCGTTGGGTTCCGGTGTCTTTATGCTGAATGGCGCTGTCGCGGCGCTCCGTATCCACGCGATCCTCACCCAGCGACGAATCGATGCCGGGGTTGGGAATGACCGGGGCCGTATCCTGCAGGGCGCCGTTCTCGTCCACGGTTTTGATACCGTCGTTAACCGCCCCGCTTTCCCCGGGGTTGGGATTGTTGCATGCGCTTAAAAGTCCGATGATCAGGGCGAATCCGAAAACCTTTCTCATGTTCTTCCTTTTCCTTAAACCCTTCAATTTTTCTGCCAGTAGGAATTCTTTAACGATAATTCCCCTTTCCCCATGGGCGAATTATGTACCTTTGCGCCTCAATTTCCCCCTATTATGATATCCGTGAATAATGTGTCGCTCTCGTTTGGCAAACGGGTGTTGTTCGACGAAGTGAACATCAATTTCCATAAGGGCAACTGTTACGGCGTAATCGGCGCCAACGGGGCAGGTAAATCCACGTTCCTGAAGATCCTCTCCGGTGAGATCGAGCCCAACAAAGGGACCGTGTCCATTACACCCGGTGAGCGGATGGCCGTGCTGAAGCAGGACCAGTTTGCCTTCGACGAAGTAACTCTGCTCAATACCGTGCTCATGGGCCACAAGAAAATGTGGGACGTGATGCACCAGAAAGACGCCATTTATGCCGATCCGGACGCCACCGAGGCCGACTACATGCGTGCCGGTGAGCTGGAAGCCGAATTCGGCGAAATGGGCGGTTATACTGCAGAAAGCGATGCTGCCACCTTCCTCAGCGGGCTCGGCATTAAAGAGGAACTGCACGGCATGCTGATGAAGGACATTCCTTCCAACATGAAAGTGCGGGTACTGCTGGCCCAGGCCCTGTTCGGCAACCCCGACATCCTGCTCCTTGACGAACCGACCAACGGCCTCGACATTGAAACGATCTCCTGGCTGGAGAACTTCCTGGCCGACTACGAAAATATTGTACTGGTCGTATCCCACGACCGTCACTTCCTCGATGCCGTGTGCACGCACGTGGCCGACGTGGACCGCACCAAGATCAAGGTATTTACCGGTAACTATACCTTCTGGTACGAATCGAGCCAGCTGATGGCCCGCCAGCTGAACGACAAGAACAAGAAAACCGAGGAAAAGCGCCAGGCCCTGCTGGACTTTATCGCCCGCTTCTCGGCCAACGCCTCTAAATCAAAACAGGCTACTTCCCGGAAAAAGGCCCTGGAAAAGCTGACCATTGAAGAGATCGAGCCTTCCAACCGCCGCTACCCGGGCATTATCTTCCAGCCCCAGCGCGAAGTGGGCAACCAGATCCTGAACGTGGAGAACCTTTCTGCTTCGGTGGAAGGCCGCAAGCTGTTCGATAAAGTGACCTTCAGCGTGAACAAGGGCGAGAAGATCGCTTTCCTGAGCAGGGATCCGCTGGCGGTAACGCAGTTCTTCGAGATCATCAACGGCAACCGAGAGCCCAACGGGGGCAAGTTCGAATGGGGCACCACCATTACCAAAGCC
>DATAGL010000026.1:0-3206 GCA_036263755.1 Chitinophagaceae bacterium
GGGGCTGCGCTGACCGCCCTCTGGATGTGCGTATTTCTCCTGAAAGCGGTGCACCTGGCGGCAGGCTACCGGCAGGTACGCACCCTCCGGAAAAAAGGACTGGTACCGGTGGATCCTTACTGGCAGGACCGGCTGGCCCACCTTTGCCGGAGTGCCGGGGTGTTCAGGGCCGTGCAGTTCTTTCAGTCGGGCTTTGCCCGCGTGCCGATGGTGGTGGGCTGCCTCAAGCCGGTACTCCTGGTGCCGGTGGGTTTTCTCAACAGCCTGCCCCCGGACGATATCGAAGCGATCCTGATGCATGAGCTCGCGCACATCCGGCGCGGCGATTATGCGGTGAACCTCGTGCAGCGGGTGGTGGAACTCGTTTTCTTCTTCAATCCACCCCTGCTCTGGATCTCCGGTGTGCTGCGGAAAGAGCGCGAGCACTGCTGCGATGACATTGCGGTGGCCCATTCGGGCAACAGCCGCGCCTATATCAATGCCCTGGTAGCCTTCGGGGAGCAGGAACAAATCTACCGTCATGCCGCCGCCTTCAGCGATGGGTCGAAGGGATCTTTACTCCAGCGGGTGAAGCGGCTTATTTATAACCATAATCAAACTTTAACTACCATGGAAAAGATGAGTTTATCAGCAGCAGTACTGGCCGTGTCCGTATTGGCGCTAGCCTTCACCGGAAAGCAGGAAGGACCGGCCGCTCAAAGCACAAAGGGCCCCTCCACACCGCAGGAAAAAGAACTTCGTACAGAGGTCCGTGCCGGGGCGCCTGCAGCGGAAAAGGCAGCACCGGCCACGGCTCCGTACCAAAGAGGGGAAGTCCTCCCGGAGAAAGCGCCTGTGCAAACGGTGGACACTTCCGGCAAGGGACGCTCGGAAGCCAATTTTGAAAAAGACGGCAAGAAGTACTACCTGGTACTGGAAGGGGAAAAGCTGGTAAAGCTTACGGAGAACGGCGTGGAGGTGCCGGAAAGCCGGTTCGGTGAATTTAAGGAGCTGGTGCAAACGGTACTGGAGCACCGGAAGGAGGCCATGGAGCATGCCCGCCAGGCACAAAAGCATGCGGCCCAGGCCAGCGAGCATGCCCGGAATGCGGAAGCTTTTGCCCGATCGGCAACGGCCCGCCGGCAGGAGCTGGAGCGCATCCAGGCGGAAGCGCAGGAACATGCGCGGGAAGCCCAGCAGCATGCAGAAGAGGCCCGTGTCCATGCCCTGGAGGCGGCCGAGCACCAGAAAGAAGCGCAGGTGCACGCCGCGCAGGCTCAGAAGCATGCGCAGGTAGCGGCTAAGGTCCGGGAAGAGCTGATCAAGGACGGCTTTATCAAAGACAAGAACACGCCGTTCCAGTTCAACTTCTCGGAAGGCAAGCTGTTCTTCAACGGCGTGGAGCAGCCGAAGGAAGTGTATGAAAAATACATTAAGCTGGTTAACGAGGAAAAGAAGCGGCTGAGCATCGACTAAGGAGCGCACGGCAACCTGCGCTTCGGGTGCAGGGCAGCATAGTTGCCATATCAGCTTCGTAACAGGAGAAAAAGGGGGACCAGCCACCAGTGGTTGGTCCCCCTTTTTTATGGCAGCCTCCCGCCGTTCCGGGGAAAAACCACCGGTGCGTTGATATGGGGCACAGACGTCCGGCTCAAAGCGCCTTGCGTTCACCAGGTGCTTTCCCGCCTCCATTGCTTCTCCTTCACATTATTTCCTCAATGCTTCCTCATTGCTTCCCCGGAAAAGGCCCATTTCGCCCCGGATATCCCCGGATTCCGGGGAAGCAATGAGGCGAAGCCGGGGAACCAAAGAGGAACCAATGAGGAAGATCCGGGGAGAATGTGTGGTTTATCCCGCTTTTTCCCGAACGCCGTCCCGGAAAGTACCGAAGGCCGTCACAAATATAGCCGCACGGGCATGTGGAAAAGCTAGTTTTGAGGTATGAGTTAAAGCCGGTTTGGAACCAGAATAGAAGAGCAAACGTTCAACACCCACAACCTCAAATTTGATCTGTATTCCCGGGCCACTTTTGCAAAAGACACGGTTTTTAAATGGCAGGACCAGGACCTGCCCTGCGTAGCCATTCAGGTGGGTCAGGTGTCCGAAATCAGCGTGCTCCAAAGTGCGCTCCACTCAACCGTTTTCGGGGTGAATACCAGCTATTATGGGAAAAGGCTTGGATTGATCGGGTGGACGCGTAACCATACCGATAAGGAGGGCACATCGCATAAGGGATTCTATGTGCTGGTCCGGATCATGGACATTAAGGGAAAATAATTTCTTGCACAGGTTGGCCGGTAACCCGTCGAAGCATTTGAATGCATCCCATGCACCACCGAATAAATTGAAGCAGACCGAAGGACAAGATGGTCCCTCTCTTATTCCGGGAGGGGTTGAATCTCCAGCGTCTATCAAAAAATCTCGCCATCCGCGTCGCGTTCCTGAAATGGAACCGCGTTGGCGGCCAACTACTGGCAGGCCTCACCAAAAGAAGGAAGGCCGGGGCTCACCTGTATTCCTCATGACACGGCTGGTAGTGTTCCTGCTTGCCATAGGCGTACTGTTCGCTGCTGCCGTATGGAGACTGTATGGCAGCGGCGGCCGCAAATAAACCTGGTGATGAATAGCCACCTGTTTCTACAGAGGGCTTTATTCAGTATCTATCTTTTAAAAAATAGAAGAAAATTCTACATTTCAGAAGAATCACATTATTTTTGATTTGCCAAAACGGCAACGCAGTGGTAGTAATGATCTATAAGAAAATCGCTGCCTTCATCCAGGTTCACCCGGATGCAGCCGGCGCATTGAACAACTGGTACATCATTACCCTTGAATCGAAGTGGTCTAATTTTAATGAAATGCGTCAGGTTTTCGGTTCCGTTGATGCGGTTGGCAATGACTTGTATGTCTTCAATATCCGGGGCAACAAATACCGCTTGATTGCTCGGATTCACTTCAATGTGCGGACGGTGTACATCCGGTTCATCGGAACACACAAAGAATATGACAGGGTTAATCTGGCCGACCTTTAAAAGACCAGACGGTTACATCCGGGGACCGTAATATCCGGAGCGTTTACCGAAATTATTAGGAAATGAACCAGACACCCAAATCTAAAGCCCGTGAGGCAGCCAAAGCTACGCGTCCGGCAAAACCAGCTCAGCCGCGAAAGGCTAAGCGCCCGGCAAGTTCAGTTGTTAACGCCCCGCCTCCATACCGGAAAGTAG
>DATAGL010000027.1:0-4066 GCA_036263755.1 Chitinophagaceae bacterium
TCGCTGACCGTCCGGCCCCGGTGGGTAAGGAGGTGCCGGGCATGGTGCAGGCGCTTTTCGAGCAGCCATTTGCCCGGGGAGGTGCCGTATCTATCGGTGAAGTCGCGCTTGAAGGCCGAGAGGCTGCGCCGGCTGAGCCGCGCGTATTCCTCCAGCTTCAGGTTGTAGCAGAAGTTGTCTTCCATTACCTGTTGCAGCGTCACGGCCTGGGGCTGCTGCAGCAGGGTGCAGAAATAGGCCTGCAGCTCGCTGGGGCCCACGGTATCGGCCAGGGTGAGCACGAGCTCCCGGAACTTGAGCTCGAGCAGGGCCTTGTCCGGCTCGCGGTCCTCGTTGAAATAAGGCATCATGGACTGGAAGAACCCCTGCACGAAGGCATTGTTGTCCACCGGGATGATGGTATCGAACTCCTTGCTGCCCCGGGCCACCGGCTTTACCTTGCTTTGCAGCGCCTGGCAGATGAACTCGTCGGGCATGAAGAAGAACATGAAGCAGGTGGTGGTTTCGAAGAACTGCTCGGCAATGCAGGCGCCGCGGCGCACAAAAACGCAGCGGCCGGCGTGCAGGTCGTACGCATTTCGGGGCGTGTGCCAGACCTCCCGGCCTTCCACCACGTACACGAAATAGTTGTATTCGCTCCAGGCGTCCTGGTACTTGTTTTCCACCTGGCACTGGAAAAAGGTCATCAGGGTCTCCCCGCACCGCAGCTGCCGGAAGGCCTCGGGGTGGCTTTTGACGGTATCGTGGATGTTGATCAAGCGCCGGTGTTTGGGAGCTGAAAGTACGGATTTCCTTAATATGAGGGGAGGAGGATGGATGAACTGCGGTTCCGGCGGATGGAACGGTATACGGCCCTTTGGGCGTCCGTACGGGCGCAGGGGCTTGCTTCGCCTTTCCGGTGGCGCCCGATAGGCCTGGCGGCCGGAACCGCAGCACCTTCCCTTCTAAGCAGGGGCCGGGTGGCTGCAGCGGCGACGGTCCGGCAAACGGTAACCCGTTTGCCGGATGTATTAATTAGAAATCAGTTCAGGACCACATACGGGATGTTGGTAAACCGGCCTTCGGTAAGGGTGTAGTCCGTTCCGCCCGTCTGGGATTTGAGGGTGGCCGAAAAGGTGCCGGTCACTTTCCGGGCGGCGGGGTCGCAGGCCGTCACCTTCGTGATGCCGGTTTCCGCGTACACATCAGTGACCGTGTTGTTGCCCTGCTTTTGCATAATCGTGATGAACCCGTCGTCATTGCCCGCGCTTTCGTCTTCCGGGGTATCGGGGTCGTCTTCGTTGAACAGGTCGATGATATAATCCCTAACGGACACCCCGTTGCCGGCCGCCGGGGCATCGCCGATCGTGAGGATCAGCATCAGCGTACCGTCTTCGGACTCCCCGGTAATGTCCATCCGTTTGAGGTCATCCGGCACGGAGCGCAGCAGGGTGGCAGAACGCAGGGCGAAGCGGGTGGTGGTACCGTTGATTTTGGCTTCAAACTGCCCGCCCGTCGGACCCGGGTTGGGGCCGGGACCGGGCCCCTGCCCGCCGGACGGGTTTTCCGTACTGACTTCTTTCTGGCAGCTGCTGAACAGGAGGGTGGCGCACAGGGCGGCAAGGAACACCCGCTTCGGGGAGTACATCATGGCAATTAATTTGGTTTGAAAAAGAGAAGGTTTGACCGGGATTGGAAGGCGCAGGCTGAGGAGGCGGTAAAAATAAGGAAAATTGGGAACCGGAAAAAGCAGCCGGCCTGCAGGATCAACAGCGTGGTTACCTTCCGGGATGTCCGGGGTAGGACGGTCAGGCTTCATTCCCGCAAGGCAGGGTGCCGGGAATCCGGAGCCCCGGAAGGAACCACGGGGCTGATCCGGCAAAGCATACCTCCCCATTATTACGCACCGGGCGGATCCAAGAAAGCATACCTGCCCGAACAAAAAAGAAGGTGCGGGAGGAGGGCCGGCGCGGGGTCCCGGTAAAGGATGCGCTCCGGTTCGGGGCAGCGGATCCGCTGCCCTTTCTGATGGGGCAACAGCTGCATACGCCCGGAATTCCCCGCTCCTTTTCAACAGGCCGTTATTACCGGATCAGCAGGACCGTCCCCTTTTCCGTCTTCAGCGGAGATCCTTCCAGCCGGTACGTGCAGGTCCAGATGAAGACACCGGTGTCCTGCCCGGCGCCACCCACCGTTCCATCCCAGCCTTTGTCCGGGTCGGTGGACTGGAATACGACGTGGCCCCACCGGTTGTACACGGTAAAGCGGTATTGGGTCACCGGGCCAAACACCAGGGGCTTGAACCGGTCGTTGCGGCCATCCCGGTTGGGCGTAAAGCCGGTAGGTACGTACACGCCTTCCGGGCATTGCTTGGTGTAAACCACGATACTGTCCGTGCCGGAGCAACCCAGGGCATCGGTCACCGTCAGCCGGTAGATGCCGGGCGTCTTTACGGCAAGGGTTTTGGTGACCGCCCCGGTCGACCATTGGTAGGCCATAAAGGAACGGTAGGGCACCAGTTCCAGGCTGCCGTACGGGCATACGCTGTCGGTGGCCCGCAGAAAGCCGGCGGGCGGTTCCAGCAGCCGGGCAACGGTAAAGGTATCGGTAGCGGTGCAGTGGAAGCTGTTGGTCACCCGCACCCAATAAGTACCGGGCCCGGTCACGGTGAACTCATTAGCGGTGCTGTTGTCCTGCCAGGTATAGGAAGCAAAGTTCCCGGGGTTCAGGGTAAGCGGTTCGTCCCGGCACAGGTTCCGGTCGCGGCCCAGGTCGGGCGCAGGAGCGGGGTGCACCGTTAACCGAGTGGTCACGATCGAATCGCAGCCCTGTATCGTGTGCAGGGTATCGTAGTAAATGCCGCTGACCGTTTGCTCCCCACCGCCGGCATAAAAGGATTCCCCGCTGCAGATGGTTTTGGTTTGCTCCGTTCTTTTTTTGTTCAGCGCCAGGTGCAGGGTGATGATCGAGTCGCAGCCGGCGGCGTTGGGAACCGTTTGCACGTACGTGCCGCCGGAATCGTACGTTTGCCCGTTCAGGGTAAAGGCATCGCAGGCGCTGATGCGCAGGGTGGACGTGGTTACGTTCTTGCAGCGGCCGAGCTTCAGGACAAAGGGCGCGCTGTTCGGGTGGGCAGCGAACGGAAAGACCGCCGGCCCGGGATCGAAATCGTTTTCGCCCGATACGCTTCCGGCCACGTAAATATTGTACTGGGGATCCACCACCATGCGCCGGAAAAGACTCGTTCCGTAAGAAATGCTCTGAAACAGGGCGGCATAGGTAAAGTCGCCGCCGGGCGAAAGCCTGATCAGCGCGGAAGGGCCGTAATGGGGGCTGTTCACGACCTGTTCCCCGGGTCCCGGGTCAAAATCCACCGTCGGCCCGTAAGATCCGATCATATACACATTGTTGTCGCTGTCCACGGCCACATCATGACCCGTATCCATATCGGCACCGCCGATGACCCTGACCCATCGATAATTGCCCTGTGCATCGAGCTTCAGGATAAAGCTTTGATACGGATTGCCGAACGCTTTTTCCACGCCGGGACCGGGGTCGAAGTCGAATTCGCCGATGAAGAATCCTGCCAGGATGAGGTGATTCATCCCGTCGATGTGGATCCCGGTTGGCTGCATATGATAGTTGTTGTTGCCGGTCTGCCCGAAGGTTTTGACCCAGACGAAATCGCCGTTGCCCCGCAGTTTGGCCACGTAGCCGTCGCTGTTGCTCCCGTCGCTGCTGGTTACGTTGAAAACGCCCGGTCCCGGGTCGAAGTCGCAGGTGCCTTTAAAACCGCCGGTCAGCAGGATATTGCCTTCCACGTCGCATTTGATGTCATTCATGTGGCTGTCGGCATGGGTGATGGCGCCGTTGCCGAATTGTTTGGCCCAGGCCAGGGTGCCGTCCGGGCGGAGCTTGACCAGGAAGGACTGAAAATGCGCCGTAGACGTGAGGTTCAGGGTCCCGGGGCCGGGATCGAAGTCCACCGTGTTGTTGAACTGGCCGCCGACAATGACGTTGAAGTCTTTATCGAATGCCAGGGAAAGGGCCTGCGGGCCGGTATCGCCGGGGCCGCCGAACTGTCGCG
>DATAGL010000028.1:0-7048 GCA_036263755.1 Chitinophagaceae bacterium
GAAGGTCCATTCGGATCCGCGCTGCCAGATTTCCACCGGCAGGGTGAAGCGGTGCTCCTTGCCGTTGGTCTCGCGGATCAGCACGGGCACAGGCATTGCCATCTGCTCCAGGTTTTCAATGGTGATGGCGGCGCCGTTCTCCGGGTTTACCGGGTAACGCACGCCCCGCAGGGCGAGGTCCAGCTTCCAGTTGTTCAGCACCCAGGCCCGCCAGAACCAGCTCAGGTCCTCACCGGCCACGTTCTCCATGGTATGGAAGAAATCCCAGGGCGTGGGGTGCTTGTAGGCCCAGCGGCGGATGTATTCACGGAAGGCATTGTCGAAGCGCTCGGGCCCCAGCACCACGTCGCGCAGGGCATTGAGCATGATGGCAGGCTTCCCGTAGGCGGCAATGCCCAGGTTCTCCTGCTGGATCACGTCGGGCGCATTCATCAGGGGATCCATCTTTTCGTTGAAGACATGCTTTACCAGCTCCTCGCCTTCAAAATAGGAGAACTCGGCATACTCGCCCTTATTGAATTCCTTTGTGGAGAAGCCGTTGATGAACGTATTGAAGCCTTCGTCCATCCAGGCATATTTGCGCTCGTTGGTGCCGACGATCATCGGGAACCAGGTATGGCCGAACTCGTGGTCGGTAACGCCCCAGAGGTCCGCACCGGTGCTGGCGAAGGAACAGAATACAATACCGGGGTATTCCATGCCGCCCACGATGCCCGCCACGTTGACCGCTGCGGGGTAGGGATATTCAAACCAGAGGGTGGAGTAGTGCTCGATGGAAGCTTTCACCATTTCGGTGCTCCGCTGCCAGCCGTCTTTTTTGATGCTTTCCGCAGGATAGGCGCTCATGGCCAGCGACTTCTTGCCCGAGGGCAGGTTGATGCGCGCGGCATCCCAGACAAAGGCCCGCGAGGCCGCCCAGGCCACGTCACGGGCGTTCTGCACCCGGAAGCGCCAGGTCAGGTTGCCGCCGGCCGGCCGCGACTTCGGGTCGGTTACTTCTTCGGCGGTGCGCAGGGGAACCGTAACATCGCTGTTGCGGGCGTTGGCCAGGCGCGTCTGCTGCTGGGGCGTGAGCACTTCCTTTTCGTTCAGCAGCTCGCCGGAACCCACCACGATGAGGTTGGCCGGCGCCGTGATGCTGTAATCGAAATTGCCGTATTCGAGGTAGAACTCGCCGGCCCCGATATAGGGCAGCGTGTTCCAGCCCTGTACGTCGTCGTACACGGCCATCCGCGGGAACCATTGCGCCACTTCGTAGATGATGCCGTTCCGCGTCTTCATGCGGCCCAGGCGGTCCGTACCGTACTCGGGCACTTCAAAGCTCCAGGCAATGCTGACCCGGGCCGTACCGCCGCCGGCTTTCAGGGGCTGCTCGAGCCATACCTGCATGCGCGTATCGGTAACCGTGTATTTAGGTGTATACTTTTTGCCGTCCGCTTCAATGGTCACCGATTGCACCACGGCGCCTTCCGTGAACTTCGCATTCGCCCAGCGCCCGCCGGCCTGCGTGGTCGTGGCCGAGCCGCGTGATCCCTGCTGGTAGATGTTCTGATCGAGCTGCAGCCAGAGGAAAGAGAGCCCGTCCGGGCTGTTGTTGGTGTAGGCAATTTCCACGTCGCCGCTCACCTGGTGGCGGGCCGTATCCAGCCGGGCATTGATCTTGTAATCGGCCCGGTTCTGCCAGTACTGCACGCCGGGTGCGCCGCTGGCACTGCGGTAGGCGGTACCGGACTGCGGGTAGAAGTTGGGAGCGAAGGCTTCGCGGTGATTGAATTTCGATTGGGCATCGGCCGACAGGATGCAAACCCCGGCCGCAAGGATCATAAATAATTGCTTCATGGTGATGGGAACGCGCTGATTTTTATTCAAATTACCCCTTTTACCGGTGACGACCCAAACGGCTGCCGGCCGGGACCAGGATTTAGGAAAAGATTCGCTCGGCTTCGGCCACGCTGTCGGGCTTGCCCACATCGATGAACCGGTCGCCCTGGTGTTCGTAGCCCAGCACCTTGTGCTCGCCGGCGAGGGCCAGGTACACCTCCACCAGCGAGAACTTGCCGGTGAACGGAATGAGCCCGAACACCGCCGGCTCAAACAGGGCAATAGTGCTGTAGGCTTTTTCCACAAGCCCGGGTACCTGAGTAACCACCTTCTCCTCGCCGGTCTTTTTATTGCGCCATCCGCAAAGCCGGTCTTCCCCGTTGAACAGGAAACAGCGGGAACTTTCCCGGCGTGATACGGCCAGCGTTATGAGCGGGCTGTAGGAGCGGTGGAACTGCAGCAATCCATCCAGGTCCAGGTCGGTAAGGATATCGGCATTCAGCGTCAGAAAGGGTTCGTCGCCCAGCAGCTCCTTCGCTTTCAGAAGACCGCCGCCGGTTTCCAGCACTTCGTCGCGCTCATCGGAAATCACGACATTGCTGCCCCAGCCCCCGCTTTCCGCTACGGCCGTCACCACCTGGTCGGCAAAATGGTGCACGTTGACCACTACGTCGCGGATGCCGTACTGCTGCAGGTATTCGATGTTGCGCTGCAGCAGCGGCTTTCCGTGTACCGGCGCCAGCGCTTTCGGATGGGTGTCCGTCCAGGGCTTGAACCGGGTGCCGAGCCCTGCGGCGAAGATCATTGCTTTCATTGGAGTGAAGCGATGTACGATTTACGATGTACGATGTACGGCCGTGAACCGTGAGTTTAAAGGATATTACGTTTTCGAGCAGGAAGCCGGACCGGGAAAACAATTTAGCGCATAGTACATTGAATCAGCATGATGGAACCGAAATAAGCCGTACATCGTACATCGTAAATCGTACATGCTGTCAGGACTTTGGTGCTTCATTGATCCACTGCTTTTCTTCCTGAACCACATGGCAGAGGTCCACTTTCACCTTGTATTTATTCTTCAGGTGGCGGGCCAGGGCGTCGGCGGCATATACCGACCGGTGCTGTCCGCCCGTGCAGCCGAAGGAAACCGACAGGTTGGCGAAGCCGCGGCGGATGTAATCTTCCACGGAAATGTCCACGATGTCGAAAACGGAGTTCAGGAAATCCTGCATGCGGGTCTGCCGCTCCAGGAATTCCATCACCGGCTTGTCGCGGCCGTGGATCGTTTTGTACTGCTCGTACCGGCCGGGATTGAGGATCCCGCGGCAGTCGAATACGAAGCCGCCGCCATTGCCGCTGTCATCCGGGGGCAGACCTTTCTTATAGGAGAAAGAGCAGACCTTCACCACCAGCGGGGTTTCTTCGGTGGCCTGTACGGGCGTGAAGCGCTGGATGATCTCTTCGTCCACGCAAAGGTCGAGCACGCGGCGGAACTCGGGCACCGAGATGCCGATGCTGTTGTTTTCGATGAACCACTTCAGGTTTTTAAGGGCCAGCGGGATGGAAGTGAGAAACTGCGCCTTCCGCTCGAAGAGGCCCCGGAAGCCGTAGGCGCCCAGCACCTGCAGCAGGCGGATGAGCACGTAGCCGTTGTACTGGCTGACGAACACGGCCCGGTCGAGCGGCTTCTGGATGATGCTTTCGAAGGAGTTCATGTAATCTTCCAGCAGCCGGGTCTTCCATTCGTCGGGGAGGTTGGCGCGGGCCTGCCAGATGCAGGAGGCCACGTCGTACTGCGGTGCGCCTTTCATGCCGCCCTGGAAGTCGATGAACGACACATCGATGCCGTCGCGTACATAGATGTTGCGGCTCTGGAAGTCGCGGAACATGAAATATTTGAACTCCGTGAACGTGAGGTAGGTGCTCAGCGCCTCGAAATCGTCCATGAGCTTTTGCTTGTCGTAGGGCTTGCGCAGGGCGTCCAGGAAATAGAACTTAAAGTAGAGCAGGTCGGATAGAATAGCCTGCTTGCCGAACTCCTTATTGGTAAGGCAGCGCTCGTAATCGAGTCCGTCGTCGCCCAGTATCTGCAGGCGGGCCAGCTGGTGCAGGCTTTCCTTGAACAGCTCGTACACTTGGGGCACATAGCCTTTTTCCTCCAGAAGGTTCAGCAGCGATTCCGAGCCCAGGTCTTCCTGAAGGTACAGGGTATATTCCGGGTTCACGGCCAGCACCCGGGGCACCGGCAGGCCTTTTTCAAAGAAATGGCGGGCGAAATACATGAAAGTCTCATTCTCGGCTACATTGTCTCCGGCCGTAGCCACCACTGTTCCGCCGGCGGCGTCTGTCAGCCGGAAATACCGCCGGTCGCTGCCCGACTGCGGGATCACTTCCACCTCCGAGGGCTCCTCGCCCTTCCATGAACGGTACAGTCCGGTAACGGCATCAATCAGTTGCTGCATCCGGCAAATGTAAGGATTGGTGGAATTGGTGGTATACGTGGTATAAGTAGTATTTGTTGTATTGGTGGTATACGTAGTATTGGTGGTATTAGTAGTACTGGTGGTATTGGTGGTATTAGTGGTATTGGGGTGGTGCGGAAGTGTTTGCTCGTTTGCCGTTAGCAGTTTGCAGGTTTATTATTTGCTGTCTGTCATTCCCTGCGGGGCAACATTCCAGGCAATAGTTCTGGGAAAAGGAAGAAACCCCGCCAACCTAAAACCTGCAAACGGCAAACAAAATCAGCCACGTCCCCACTCGCTCAACCCAAATACTACCAATACTACCAATACTACTAATACTACAAATACCACCAGTACTACTAATACCACATTCCAGCAAAAAGCCCCGGAGAACCGGGGCTTCTTTGCGATTGTTCTTATGTGGATTCCTAAAACGCAGGTTATTCGGCTCCGTCGGTCCGGGCGTGTTCAATCGCCACCTGGCCGATGTTCTTACCCATCTGCAGGCCCACCTCGCAGTCGCTGCGGTAATGGATGCCCCCGTAAAGACGGGACATGGACGCTTCCTCGGCCATCGACAGAAAGCGCGCTGCCTGGCCGGGCAGGATGTGCCCGAGAATGGTAGCCGCGGCCCCGCTGAACGTGGAGTGACCGGAAGTAAAGGAGGGAAAATTCGGCGTACCCGTAACGGTCTTGATCTTCGGATCCATCTGGGCGGGGCGCGGGTTGAAGTAGGCAAACTTGGCATCCCAGCAGCAGATGGCGGCGTCCATCATGGACAGGTTCAGCAGGGCCATGTTGCGGGCCCAGCGGATTTCGCTCCAGCCCTGTTTGATGAATTCATCCACCGCCAGCGCGTTCCAGTGGCCGGGCGGCGTGTACGTGCCTACGCCATCGGCCCAGAAATGCACGATGCGGATGCGCTCCCGCGTGGGGTTGTCGCTGTAGTACCGCACTTCGGCCAGCTCCTTTTTGAACTGCTCCGAAGTGGTGGAAGGCGGCGGGGCCGGA
This sequence comes from Chitinophagaceae bacterium, assembly GCA_036263755.1. Lineage (GTDB taxonomy): Bacteria > Bacteroidota > Bacteroidia > Chitinophagales > Chitinophagaceae > Flavisolibacter. Next base: position 5,295 of record DATAGL010000028.1, read on the forward strand.
CGGCCGTTAACGATCATCATCGAATCCATCAGGAACGACTTCACCTTTCCGAAAGCCATCAGCATCGGCGGGCGCTTGGGCACTTCCAGCGACAGCCAGGGTGTTTCGCCCTTGGCAGCGGTAGCGGTTTCCATGTCCTTCCAGATGGCGGGACTGCCGGCGGCGGCCCCGGCACGGTCGGTGCGGGCCCGGGCGGTGAACTTGGCCGCTACCTGGCGGCCCAGGGCTTCGCCGGCCTCGATATCACTGCGGGTATTGGCACCGGACTTGATCCGGGCCAGTTTATACTCGTGTGCTTTTTCCTGGATGAAGGCCTGCTCGGCAGGAAACAGGAGTTTCATCAATTCCACCGATACGCCGGCAATGACGGCATCTTCGGAGGGATAGGACGGCAGGTCGCCGGTATGCACCAGCCGCTCAATGGTATTGTCGGTAGTATAGGGCGAAGGGCGGTTGTACAGTTTCTTGTAGTGCCAGGCGGCCACCAGGGCGTCGTACTGCGCGGCGCTCACGTATGCATAGGCGCGGGCGGCGTAAGGCGGGTTGGCAAAAGGAAAGGCCGGGTAGGCAAACGGGTTGGCGGCGTTGGGCACCGGATAAGTGCCGTCGGGGTTCTGGTACGGCGGCAGGTTGTACTTCGCCACCAGCTCGCGCATGATCTCGTTCCACCGCAGCACGCCGCCGGCGCTCCAGTAGCGGATGGATTCCCGGTCGCGGGAGGTCAGCTTACGCTGCCAGTCCTTGATCTCGAGCAGCTCCGACAGGTAGCCCGGGCTGTTGACCGCGGCGGGTGCAGGAACGGCAATTTCATCGGGGGCTGCCAGCAGCAGGGTTTTCCAGGTGCCTCCATTCAGGTCCTGGCTTTTGGGCTGCAGCTGGGGGAAGAGGCGGTTCTGCTCGGTCAGGTCCTTGGAGCAGGAGTAGAACAGGGTCAGGGCGCAAACGGCCGCAAATAACTTTTTCATGATCAGTTCGAGTTCGTGGTGTTAACAGAAGTGCCTTTCGGGTTGAAGTTGAAGATGTAGAACAGGCCGGCGGAAAGGCTGCGGCCCTGGCCCATGTTGCGGCCGGCCACGGTTTCGCTGTAATTGCCGATGAAGGTCCAGTTGGCGAGCCAGGACGGCTCGTACTTCAGCGCGAGTCCCACCCGCGTGGCGTTCATGCGGTTGCTCGGAAAGGGCATGTCGTTGCGCCGGATATCGAAGCCGCCGAGGGTGGTCCATTTGTCGGCCACCACTTCGGCCACCAGCTGCGGCGAGCGGTAGCCGGCCCGCAGCTGCACGAAATTGGCGTCGGGCATGCGCACCTCGTCGGTGTAATGCATTTCCGTGGTGTAATACGCCTGCCGGTCGATGGTCACGTTGCTGCGCAGGTGGTAGGAAGCGAGGGCCGTGGTAAAGAACCGGCCGCGCTGGTAATCGCCCATGGCGCGCAGGTAGGCCGTGCGGCTCTGCAGGCCGATGGACAGGGGCTGGAAGTCGGCCACGTAATCCGATACCGGCATGGAGGCGCCGGCCACGGCAAACAGGCGGTAGCGCGTGGCGCCGTTGTGCTTTTCCAGCGCTTTCCATTTCACCGCCAGGGAAGCGTCCTGCACCCCTTTCAGTCCCTTCAGGGTACCGGCCGTAGCTTCGGTCCATACGTAAGGCAGACCGGCAATGATGTTGATGTCTTTGGTCAGGCCGTAAGAGCCCATCCATAGCACGCTTTTCGTGGTCACGGTACCGATGTTCTCGTTGTTGCGCTTGAGGGTG
>DATAGL010000029.1:0-3228 GCA_036263755.1 Chitinophagaceae bacterium
ACCTCCCCGGTCATAAAAAAAAATCCCCGCTTCTGAGCGGGGATTTTTTTTTATGACCGGGGAGGTCTAGAATCCTTTCTTTTTCTCTTCGGATTTCTGCATCGGGTTGATGCCTACGGACTGGCCGCGGGCCGCACCCTGCTTTTGCTTGAATACCTGGAAGCGGGAAGGTTCAGTAGTGGTTGCGCCCCAGCTGTTGTTGCCTTCATTGATGTCGGCAGTCTCGCGCATGGGGTCGAGCTTGATTGAAGCCACTTCCTTGTCCTTCATGAAGAACTTGGTCACTTTGTTCTCGTTGTAGCGCCAAACCTGGGCCGGAATGCGGTCGATCTCAGTAGTACCGTCCTTGAACGTCCACTCAATGATGATCGGCATCACCAGTCCGCCTTTGTTGCTGAAGGAAAGCTCGTAGAAATGCTTGTTGGCATATTTCTGCTTTTCTTCCTCGGTCAGGCCTTCGAGGGAAGCGGGAAAAGTTACCGCGTAACGGTTGGTGTCCACCGGCTCCATGCCACGGTTATAGCGCCAGTAGAAATCCCGGAGGGAGGTATCCACGTCTGTCTGGAACTTGATGCTCGGGTCCTGGCGGTTCCGTACTTTGGATACGTCGTCGAACGTGCTGCCGCCGGGCTTGGCTACCGTTTGCATAACAGTGGTATCGCGGAAGCGGGGGGAAGTGGCGTTTACGTCGGCACGGGCATATTTCACGGAGTCCAGCGCGATATCAGTTACATCGGTGCTGAAGAACCAGCCTCTCCAGAACCAGTCCAGGTCTTCGGCAGAAGCATCTTCCATCGTGCGGAACAGGTCGGCAGGCGTGGGGTGCTTGAAAGCCCAGCGGCGGGCGTACTCTTTAAAGGCGTAGTCGAACAGCTCACGGCCCATGATGGTCTCCCGCAGGATGTTCAGGCCGGTAGCAGGCTTCGAGTAAGCGTTGGGACCAAAGCCGATGATGTTTTCCGAATTGGTCATGATCGGTTCCAGCTGGTCTTTCGGCAGCTTCATGTAGTCGGTAATGGTCCAGGCCGGCCCGCGGCGGGAAGGAAACTTGTTGTCGAACAGCTCTTCGGTGAGGTATTCCACAAAGGTGTTCAGTCCTTCGTCCATCCAGGTCCACTGGCGCTCATCGGAGTTGATGATCATCGGGAAGAAGTTATGGCCTACTTCATGGATGATCACCCCGAGCATACCATATTTGGTGGCTTCGCTGTATGAGCCGTCTTTTTCGGTCCGTCCGTAGTTAAAGCAGATCATGGGGTATTCCATACCGTTGGCGGCTTCCACGCTTTGGGCAACCGGGTAAGGATAGGGAATAGTGAACTTGGAGTAAGTCTTGATCGTGTGGGCAACCGCCTTTGTAGAATAGGGACGGTACAGTCCGTAGGCTTCCTTGCCATAGAAGGACATGCACATCACCTTTTTACCTTCCACATTGGCCGGCAGGGCATCCCATACGTACTTACGGCTGGAGGTCCAGGCAAAGTCGCGTACGTTGCTGGCCGAGTAGATCCAGGTTTTGGTACCTGTGCTCTTGTCGCGCTCGTTCTCCCGGGCTTCGGCCAGGGTTACGATCTCCACCACGTCCTTGGCGGTCTGTGCCTGGCGCCAGCGGTTCAGCTGGGTGGGCGTCAGCACCTGCGTATAGTTCAGGCATTCGCCGGTGGATCCTACAATGTGATCCGAAGGAACGGTCATCTGTACTTTGAAGTTGCCGAAGGACAGGGCAAATTCACCGCGGCCGGTGAACTGCTGGTTCTGCCAGCCGGTAAAGTCGCTGTACATGGCCAGGCGGGGGTACCACTGGCTCATGGTGAACAGGTGGTTGCCGTCCTCGGGGAAATATTCATAACCGCCGCGGCCGCCCTGTACCATGCGGTCGGTGATGCGGTAATTCCATTCCACGTTCAGGACGAACTTCTGACCGGGCTTCAGGGGCGCCGGCAGGTCCACGCGCAGCATGGTTTTGTTGAGCACCGAGCGGAGCGCTTTTCCGGTGGCATCCGTCAGTTTGGTAATGTTGAAGCCAAAGCCGTTATCGGACCGGTTGTCTTCCATGGACTGCAGCCCCTGTGTGGAGGAAGCCCGCGGCAGGGAGCTGGAGGTCTGGTAATTGGCATTCTTGGTGGAGCTGTGTTCGTTTTCATCCATCTGGAGCCAGATGTAGGTGAGCACGTCCGGGGAGTTGTTGTAATAGGTAATGGTCTCGCTGCCGGTCAGCTTCAGGTTCTTTTCGTCCAGCGTGCATTTGATGTCATAATCGGCACGCTGCTGCCAGTACTTCGGGCCGGGGGCGCCGCTGGCCGTGCGGTACTCGTTGGGCGTGGGCAGGATGGTGCCCAGCTGCTCAAACTTGTTCGCGTGGTTCGATCCGGGATTGTTCTGAATGTTCTGCGCCATCAGCATGGCTCCGGCGGTCAGCTGGAGGGTGCAGGCAAACAAGAGTTTTTTCATGTTTGTGTGTTTAGATTTCTGCTGCAGCGTTCCGGCTGCAGGCTGTAAGCGTTCATTTACTGGTTACAAAAATCGTTGATCCGGGCCAACCGCGTACGCTGCGGCCGGCATTTAATTTCTTTCTGATAATGCGGTCTGTGGTTCCTCCCGCCCTTTCAGGGCTCCTGCCCGCTCGATGGCCATGGAAAGGGCCAGGCTGAAAACGGCGGCCGAAACAAAGATGACCCATTCGCGGCGGTTCACCTTCAAAACCTGCAGGAACAGATGAGCGATCAGCAGGATGAGGAGGACGACCAGGACCTGACCCGCTTCCAGTCCCACGTTGAAGCCAAACAGGGCCCAGCCGAGATTCTGGTCCTGCGCCAGCATGAAGCGCAGGGTATTGGCAAAGCCCAGTCCGTGAATGAGGCCGAAAAATAACGCCAGGCCGTATTTGAACCGCATGCCGCGGGCCGTAAAATTTTTGGTAAAAAGATTGGCTACCGCCGTTATGACGATGGTGCAGGGAATCAGGAACTCTACCCATTCCGAGGGGATTTCCAGCAGGTTCAGGGTACTCAGGGCGAGGGTCACCGAATGGCCGACCGTAAAAGCGGTAATGAGGATGAGTACCGGTTTCCAGTCGCGCAGCGTATACACGGCCGCCAGCACCCAAACGAAAAGGATATGGTCCAGGGCGTCCCAGCTGATGATATGTTCCCAGCCAAGCCCGAAGTAAAAGCGAAAATCTCCCATGTGAATCTTAAATGCCTTTTAACCTTTGCGGTTAACCGGGTT
>DATAGL010000030.1:0-4700 GCA_036263755.1 Chitinophagaceae bacterium
GCCAGGGTAATGGTCCGCTCCAGGGCGTTGCATAATTCCTCGCCGCCGCTTTCGATCGTCTTATCCAGGTTGGTGAGCACGTTGATGCCTTTGCGTCCGTCGGAGAAGGGAACCATAACGTTTTCGATGTGGCGGCCCTGGGATTCGCGGATGTTCTGGAACACCGGCAGCGACTGCTGCTTCAGGCTTTCCTTGTGCTGCTGGTAGTTCTCGATGGCTTCACTGTACAGGCGGTCGGCCAGTACGTTGGCATTGGAGGTGCGGAACTGTTCTTCGGTGATACCGGTATCGATGCCGAAGTTCACGATGCAGGCCATCTTGAATCCTTCGTAATCCTCCTGCTCCTTGAATGAAACCGAAAGGTCTTCGGCCGTTACCGAGAAGGCATTGTCGATGTCCAGCGACAGGCGGTCGCCGAACAGGGCGTGGTTGCGGCGGGTATAGATCGCTGTCCGCTGCTTGTTCATTACGTCGTCGTATTCCAGCAGGCGTTTCCGGATGCCGAAGTTGTTTTCCTCCACTTTCTTCTGCGCCCGCTCGATGGACTTGGTGATCATGCTGTGCTGGATCACTTCACCTTCCTTATAGCCGAAGCGGTCCATCAGTCCGGCAATACGCTCGGAACCGAACATCCGCATCAGGTCGTCTTCCAGCGATACATAGAACTGCGAGGTGCCGGGATCACCCTGGCGTCCGGCGCGGCCGCGCAGCTGGCGGTCCACCCGGCGGCTTTCGTGGCGTTCCGTACCGATGATGGCCAGACCACCGGCTTCTTTCACACCGGGGCCGAGCTTGATGTCGGTACCGCGGCCGGCCATGTTGGTGGCAATGGTGATGGCACCGGCCAGACCCGCTTCCGCCACGATCTGGGCTTCCCGCGCGTGCTGCTTTGCGTTCAGTACATTGTGCGGTATCTTTTTCTGCTGCAGGGCGCGGGAGAGGAGCTCGCTTACTTCCACCGAGGTGGTGCCCACGAGTACCGGGCGTCCGGCGGTGCGGAGCCGCTCGATTTCCTCAATGACCGACTTGTATTTCTCGCGCTTTGTTTTGTATACGAGGTCCTGCTGGTCTTTACGGGTAATGGGGATGTTGGTGGGAATGGCCACCACATCGAGCTTGTAGATGCTCCACAGCTCCGCGGCTTCCGTTTCGGCCGTACCGGTCATACCGGCCAGCTTGTGGTACATCCGGAAATAGTTCTGCAGGGTCACCGTGGCGTAGGTCTGCGTGGCCGCTTCGATCTTCACGTTTTCCTTGGCTTCAATGGCCTGGTGCAGGCCGTCGCTGTAGCGGCGTCCTTCCAGGATACGGCCGGTCTGCTCGTCCACGATCTTTACGGCACCTTCCATGACCACGTATTCCACGTCTTTTTCAAACATGGTGTAGGCTTTCAGCAGCTGCTGCACGCCGTGGATACGGTCGGCTTTCTGGGCGTAATCGTTCAGCACTTCTTCCTTGCGGTGAAGCTTTTCCTCGTTGGGCCCTTCCAGCTTTTCGATCTCGGCCAGGCGTACGCCGATGTCGGGCAGCACAAAGAACTCCGGATCTTCTCCAGCGCGGGTGATGGTCTGGATGCCTTTGTCGGTGAGGTCCACCGATTTATTCTTTTCATCGATGTGGAACAGCAGTCCCTCATCCACGATATGCATGTTGCGCTGCTGGTCGGCCAGGTAATAATTCTCGGCCTTCTGCAGCTTCACCCGTACGCCGGGTTCGGAAAGGAACTTGATCAGCGGGCCGTATTTCGGCAGTCCGCGGTAGGCGCGGAACAGCATCAGTCCGCCGTCCTTCGGATCGTCGTTGCCTTCGGAAATCTTTTTACGGGCTTCGTTGAGGTAGCCGCGCACCAGGCGCTCCTGCTCTTCGACGAGCTGGGAAACCCGGGGCTTCAGCACGTGGAACTGCTGGTCGTCGCCGCGGGGCACGGGGCCGGAGATGATCAGCGGGGTCCGCGCGTCGTCGATCAGTACGGAATCCACTTCATCCACCATGGCGAAGTGGTGCTTGCGCTGCACCATTTCTTCGGGGGTGTGCACCATGTTGTCGCGCAGGTAATCAAAGCCGAATTCGTTGTTGGTGCCGTAGGTGATGTCGGCACCGTAGGCGCGGCGGCGGTCTTCGGAGTTGGGCTGGTGCTTGTCGATGCAATCCACGCGCAGGCCCAGCCATTCAAAGATGGGACCGTTCCACTCGGAGTCGCGGCGGGCGAGGTAGTCATTCACCGTTACGATGTGCACGCCTGCGCCGGCGAGGGCGTTCAGGTAGGCCGGCAGGGTAGACACCAGGGTTTTACCTTCACCGGTGGCCATTTCGGCGATCTTGCCGCTGTGCAGCACGATACCGCCGATCAGCTGTACGTCGTAATGCACCATGTTCCAGGTGACGGTGCCGCCGGCAGCCGTCCAGGTATTCTGAAAGACGGCCCGGTCGCCCTCGATGCGGATATAGTTCTTTTTTACCGCCAGTTCGCGGTCGAGGTCCGTAGCGGCGGAATCGAGCTCCGTGTTTTCCTTGAAGCGGCGCGCGGTTTCCTTCACCACGGCGAACGCTTCGGGGAGGATTTCTTTCAGGATCTCTTCGATTTTTCCGTTGCGCTGCTTGTTCAGGCTGTCGACTTCCTGGTAGATGGCGTCCTTGCCCAGGAGGTCGTTGAAGGGGAGGTCTTCGGCTCTTTTATTCGTTTCAGCAATACGGGCTTCGATTTCAGTGAGGTGTTCCCGGATGCGCTGGCGGAATTCGGCGGTCTTCTGCCGCAGTTCGTCATTGCTCAGGGATTGGAAAGCGGCGAAGTGTTGGTTGATCTTGGCTACCACCGGCAGGATGGTCTTTACATCCTTTTCCGATTTATTGCCACCAAACAGTTTTGAGATAAAACCGATCATATTCGTTTTTTGGTAGATTCAGGTACTAAAGAAGTTTTCACTTGTCAAAAAAGATGCTAATAAATTAGGGAAGCCAATTTGACAGGACCGTCAAAGATAATTCAAAACTCCGGTTAACCGGCATGGGCAAAAGACCCTCCGGTGCACTCCGGCCCTTTTAATCTTTGTTTAACGTACATTAGCGCTCTTTAAATCCCCCGGTTTTGTGATGCAATCCTTCCGCTTTTCCGCCCTGATCCTTTCCCTTTTCCTGCTGGCTTCCTGTACCGACGGGCCGGCAGAAAAAAAGGCCGGGTCCGGTCCGTTGCTGCTCGACTGGCAGGTGCAGGGTGCAGAGGGACAGCCTTACGTCACCTGCCTGTTCCAGTTCAAACGTTCGGCCGACGGTCCCGGTGCGGCCCTGCCTGCCGGTACTACCCTGCGCCTCGACGGGGCGGACCTGGCTACCGACAGCGCCGGGCATAACGGCGTATACTACGAGGCCTTATATGAAAGCGAAGGCTTTGCCGGCCGGCACGAGCTGACCTTTACCGATGCGGCCGGCAGCGGCCATACCGTGCCGTTCACTTATGCACCGGTCACCCTGGAAGCGGCCCCCGCCTCCATCCCCCGCAATGCGGACCTCCGCCTGGTACTGGGTGGCCTGCCCGATTCGGCCCGGGTGATGATTACCCTTATCGATACGGCCTTTGAAACCGACGACCTCAGCGACGAATTCACCGTCCGGGGCGGGGAGCTGGTGCTGCCCGCCGCCGTGCTTTCCGGGCTCAAACCCGGCCCCCTCGTACTGGACCTCGCCCACGAGCTCCGCCTCCCCGTCCAGGCGGGACCCCACCGGGGTGCCCTGCGGGTGAGTTACGGGTTGCGGCGGGATCTGCAGCTGCAATAAGGGCTGAGTTGACGGGTTGATCAGTTCACGAGTTTACGAGTTCACAAGTTGGGCGCAGCCTGTTTTACAATGGGTTTCGTTTTGCAATCGGCGGGCTTTGGCCAAGTTGCCTGAGGATCCGTAAACCTGTGAACTTGTAAACTTGTGAACTTGTAAACGTGTAAACTGGTTCCGGTTCAACTTTCCCTGTCTTCATGGAATTTCCACCGCCAAACCCTACCTTTGCGGGCCGAAACGGGCGGTTGGGGCACCCCGAACCGTCAATCGTCAATCGTAAATTAAAAATCGAATGGCTGGTCAGTTAAAAGAAGTCCGGAACCGGATCAAATCGGTACAGAGCACGCAGCAGATTACCAAGGCAATGAAAATGGTGAGCGCGGCCAAGCTGCGCCGTGCCCAGGATGCCATCGTACAGATGCGTCCCTACGCCCGGAAGCTGCAGGAAATGCTGTCGAACATCGTTTCCAGCACCGAGGTGGAAGGCGGCAACGCCCTGGCCACCGAGCGCCCCGTGGAGCGCGTGCTGCTGATCGTGATCACTTCCGACCGCGGACTGGCCGGCGCCTACAACGCCAACATTATCAAGCTGGCCAAGTCGCTGATCCGCGAGAAATACGCTGCACAGCAGGCCCGCGGCGGTGTGACCATCTGGAGCATCGGTAAAAAGGGATACGAACATTTCCAGAAAAACGGCTACAACGTCAGTGACGCCTATAAAGATATTTTCCTCAAGCTCAGCTTCGAAGGGGTACAGCAGGCAGCCCAGGCTGCGGTGCAGGCCTTCCGCAACCGCGAATTCGACGCGGTGGAGGTGGTCTACAGCGAGTTCAAGAATGCCGCCACCCAGCGCTTCGTGACCGAGCCCTTCCTTCCCATTCCGCGCACGGCCCCTCAGGAAGGTAAGGCCACCCGCGCCGACTTTATCTTCG
>DATAGL010000031.1:0-2992 GCA_036263755.1 Chitinophagaceae bacterium
AGGGCTTTCACCGCATCGGGTTTTGACCCGTTGGTGTTGATGTTGATACTGCCGCGGCTGGTATGCTTGCGGATCTCGCGGATGGCCGCCCGGATGGTTTCCCACATCAGCAGGGGTTCGCCTTCACAGCCCTGGCCAAAAGAAACGATCGGGAACGGGGCGGTTTGGAGGTGCGGCACCGTGAACTCAACGATTTCTTCCACCGATGGCTTGAAGGTCAGGCGGTCCTGTGTGGAAACAATGGTTTCCTCTTCGGGCTGGAACGAGATGCAACCGACACAGTTGGCGTTGCAGGCCGGTGAAGAAGGGATGGGACACTCCCAGCGGCCCATAAACATGTTGCGGGCGGCCGGGCAATGATAGGTAAGAGCACAGTTATTGGCCAGGTGGGCCACCAGCCGGTTGTGCGGGTAGGCCTTAATCAGTTCTTCCACACCCAGCTCCACTTTCTTATCGTCAAAGCCGGCGCATTCCTGCCGGATGTCCTGCTCTACGCGCGTGGCCGGGACATAGAATTTTTCGTCGTGCCAGCCCGTAGCAGTGTAACAGAAAAGCGGCAGGGTAGGTGCGTCGGGCAGGGTTTCATAGGCGGCCAGGTAAAAGCCCGTGTGCGCCGGGGGGATAAAGGCCGCTACCGCCCAGCCTTTTTCGCAAAGGCGGGGTTCACCGGTCCGTACATCCATACCAATGCCGCGCCGTCCGGGCAGTTCGTACAGCTGGCCGCCTTCAGGCAGCTCGATCCATTCGTCTTCGGGAATGGGCAGGGCATCCCAGCCGCTGCGGCCGACCGCATACAGGGATTTGTCCTCGAAGATGTTGCCTTTGCCGTCGGAATATAATAAGTAGGGAGACATGTTTGTTGTTTGTTGTTAGCGGATCGGTTCCGGTTCCGGGTTGCAGCACCGTCAGCTGGCGGGCTGGGCGGCTTTTGCCTTTTCCAGCTGCTGCCGGATGAATTCATTGATCGCCACGGCTTCCGGCTCCGAAAGCTGCTGATCGATGGTGAACTGCAGGTATTTGTTTTCTTTATGAAACAGCGTCACAAAATCCGTGCGGACCACCGCATCGGAAAGTGTGGACCAGGTCAGGTGGTAATCGCGGTAATAACCAGGCACCCATATACCTTCTTCCTTCAATAATAGTTCCGTTTCGCGAAACGCCCGCCGCTCGGTGTACAGCAGCACCAGCGCCATACCCGACCAGACAAAAGAGCCGATGAATTCGATGGACCGGCCGCCGGGCATTGCCAGGAAGCCCAGCAGGGCAAAACTGACGGCCTGGGCCAGACGGAGCGAGGCGTTGCGGCTGCCGTCCGGATCGATCCGGCGACGGAAAAACCCGTATGCCAGGGAAACCGCCCCGATGGCCAGGAAGGGCAGCACCCGGATAAAATCCCTGTATTCCAGCAGCCGGTAATATTCCGAGGCCTTGATCAGCAGCAGGAAGCCGCCGATGATGTGCATCAGCTGCACATTGCGCCGGCGGCGCTCCGTTCCGTCGATCTTTATGGCCAGGGTTATGTTCATGGTGCAGGGTTCATATCCGCCATCAGGTTGCACATTTTAAACAGGATACGGGCGCCAACATTGGCATCCCAGCCGGTTTCGGAGGTGCTGACCTCCACCAGGTCAAAGCCGATGAGCTGTTTGCCTGACCGGCGCAGCTTATTGAACAGGTAAAAGATCTGCTCCGTTTCAAAGCCGCCCTGTACCGGTGTACCGGTATTGGGGCAGAGCTTCGGATCGAGCCCGTCGATGTCAAATGAGATATACACCTTGTCCGGAAGCTGGTTGATGATCTCCTCGGATATCTGGCGGAAGGTTTCGCCTTCATATTGCCGGGTACGGATGTCGCGGTCGAAATAAGTGGTGATCCGCCCGTTGTTCTGGCGGATGAAATCGTGCTCGCCCTCCGAGTAATCACGGATTCCCACCTGCACGATCCGGCTGATTTCAGGAATTTCATTCAGCGCATTGTACATGATGGAGGCGTGCGAGTACACAAATCCTTCATAAGCTTCGCGGAGGTCGCAATGGGCATCGATCTGTAAAATACCGAACGAGCCGTACTGTTCAGCCAGGGCTTTCATGAAACCCAGGGGCGTGCTGTGATCGCCGCCCAGCAGGCCCACCAGCTTTCCTTTCTGCAGCAGGGCCCGTGCCTGCTGGTACACCCAGCCGTTCATAAAGAACGATCCTTCGTTCACTTCCTTCAGGGTTTTGGTCATGAAGCGGTTGTCTTCCACCAGCTCGCCCTTGGAAATATAGTCAATGTACAGCTCGGCTTCCTTTCGCAGGTAATCACTTTTGAACAGCACCTTCTTGTCCGGGTCCTTCAGGTAGAACCCCTGGCGCCAGGTATCCGGGTAATCGGGGTCGAACAGGTCCACCTGCAGGCTGGCCTTCATGATCTGCTCGGCGGACCGGGCCGTGCCGGAGCCAAAGGAAACGGTGACCTCCCAGGGAATCGGCAGCAGCACCAGCCGGGCCTCCTCCTCGGTAAAGGGCAGGCCAAAGATGTTGTTGTTCGGGTTACCGACGCTGTTCGGGTCAAATTGCGATAGATCCGCCATAGCTGTTTGTTTAATGTAAAAGCGGTGCAAGTTAAATCCCTTTGCACTAGCGGCAAAATCCGCCCCGGAAAGGGCTATTATGAAAATGTGAAAATGTATGAACTGATTAAAATCAGGACGAACCGGGCTGCGGATGCTCCTTTTTGATCTACCTTTGCACAGCAAACTTTCTTATGAAGAAAATTCATATTGTACTGCTTATACTGGTTATTTCGGGAATCGTCGGTATGTCGTTTTTCGTTAAGGACCTGACCACCTACGAAACCTTTGCCTCGGCCGGTGCCAAAAAGGACAAATTCGTGGTCGTCAAGGTGAAGCTGGACAAAACCACGCCCATTGAATACGACCAGGTGAAAAACCCGAACCTGACCGTATTTTATGCCCTTGATGCCGACGGCAAGCGCCACAAGGTAGTGTACC
>DATAGL010000032.1:0-2098 GCA_036263755.1 Chitinophagaceae bacterium
TTGCCCTCCTTTCCCTATCCGAACGTCACCATCCGGCATTTACTCACTCATACTTCCGGCCTGCCCGACCTGAACATCTATGAAGAGCTGGCTCATCAATTCCCGGACTCCATTATTGACAACCGGTCTATTATTCCCACCCTGCGACAGTGGCAGAAACCACTTCATTTTACGCCCGGCGACAAATGGCGGTACTGTAATACCAATTACGACCTGCTGGCACTCGTGATTGAAAAAGCAAGCGGCCTCCCTTTTTCCGACTACTTACAGCGGCATATTTTCCATCCGGCCGGTATGCGCTCCAGCTTCGTCCGGACCAAAAAAGCAAAAAGCGTGACCCCCTGGGTGCGGCCGGTGTGGTATTCCAATGATTTTGTTCCATCAGACTCGGTAGCCCGCTACCGCTATATCAACTATAACCTTTCCGGCCTGGTAGGCTCTACCGGTATTATTACCACCCTGAAGGACTTGCTTTGTTTCGATGCCGCTGTGTTTTCCTACCAGCTCCTTTCCAAAAGTTCGCTGGAGCTGGCTACCACCCCGGTGAAACTCAATGATGGCACAACGTACTATGAAGGCTCGATGGACACTTTTTTGGGAGAAGGAAAGGGTTCTTACGGGATGGGCTGGAGCCTGTTCGATCTGCCGACCTTAGGCAAAGCCGTTGGCCACGGAGGTTTTAATTATGGGTTGTTTACATTTTATTTTCATCGGCTGGCGCCGGCGCAAACCGTTATTGCTTTCGACAACACGGCCAGTCCCACTTTTGCCCGGATGGTCACTTCAGCCGCCTTGCTCCTGGGCGGGCAGCCCCACATCGGACGACCGGCAAAAAAATCCCTTGCCCGCATTTATGGCATGGCGCTAAAAGACAGCGGTCCCGATGCGGCAATCGTTCTGCTGAACGGCTTGCGCGCCGATACAGCCCATTATTACCTGGAGGAACGGGAACTCAATTGGTTGGGTTATGATTTCCTCCGTGCTTCTTTCGAGGGGCACCTGCCGCTCGCACTGGAAACGTTGAAGCTCAATACTGTATTGTTCCCGAACAGCTTTAATGTGTATGATAGCTATGCGGAGGCTCTACTTAAAGCAGGAAAGAAAGAGCTGGCCAGGGCCATGTATCAAAAATCCCTTTTACTCAACCCGGAAAATAAGGGCGCGGTGCGGGCACTGGAAGGCCTAAAATAAACTGCCCCCTTTCGTGGTCCTGTCAGTTTGAATAAGCCAGGCAAAAAAAGCCTCCGTACCCGCCTCCTCAAGGAAACCCTATCCAAATGGTGGTATTGATAATCACTAAACTGGCAGAAATCTGAGCATTTTCGCTCTCCCTATATCGGAAATGAGCGAATTGACCTATGGTGTACCGAATGAGAACAACACAATCATTACTACCTATGATGGGCCAGCTTAAAACATATGTCGTAGAGATAAATCTTGGCAAGTGAGTCAGAAAATTGTCCAGCTCTCTCTACAGAGTGCAAAAAAGCTACATATGGCTAAGTCTAAGAAAGATTTCACTATAGAGGAGCACGGGATTAAGAACAATGATAGGAGGAGCTATACAAGGCATTTAAGGACATGCTGCTTTAGGACAAATGAAAAAGCCCAGGGGTAGTGCTGAGCTCCGGAACAGCAAAGACCTTGCACGCTTTCCATTAAACAGAAACTCTGACGGACACCGGCTCCGGCAATGGAAAACTACATTTACGAGGAAAAAAGCAGCCCACTTTTCCATTGCCGAAAATATATTCAAAACCCTATCGTACTAACTACAACAGATAAATAATGTGTTATTGCGCTTTACCCTTACAATCGCAATACTTCTCAATTAACAATTGCTCCAAGCCTCTTTTCCGTGCTCTATGGGCCAGCATGGATAGCAATGGTGAAACCAACGACAAGAATCCCACTGGATAGGAATTACACATCTCCATCAGCAAAGCAGCAACACCCAAGTTCTTTGGGTTACCCTTTTTATCTGCAAAACCATCCACAGCAAGCCCGTAAGCTATTTGGGGGGCGTTTTCGATGCCTTTATGCCCGGGTTGAAACAAAGCCTGGAATTTAATCTCCTGATTGGTTGGGTTAAAAAAAT
>DATAGL010000033.1:0-5718 GCA_036263755.1 Chitinophagaceae bacterium
CCAACTACTTCAAAATCCACTTCGGCATGTTGTCCGTTGCCGAAATCGATCGAAGCCTTGTAAGCGCCGAGCTCTTTCACGTCGTCGGTGATCGAGATCTTCCGGCGGTCGATGTCGTATCCTTTCTGGTCGCGGATGGCGCGGCTGATCTGCAGCGGCGTTACCGAACCGAAGATCTTGCCGGAAGTACCGGTCTTGGCACCCACGCGTACGGGGGCTTCCTTCAGTTTGGCTACCACGCTGTTGATCTGGGCCAGCATCTGTTCTTCTTTCTTGCGGGCCACTTTCAGGCGCTCGTCCAGCTGCTTGCGGTTCGAAGGATTGGCTTCAACGGCCAGTCCCTGGGGGATGAGGTAGTTCCGGGCATAGCCGTTCTTTACCTTAACCAGTTCGTTCTTGCCGCCCAGGTTGTCTACATCCTGAATTAAAATGATGTCCATGTTGTTTTTGTTTTTCCCAATGAATTAAAGGGAGGTTCACTGTTTCCCGCCCTGCGGCGGGATTAGGGAATGGGCCTCGTCTATTTCAAAAGATCGGTTACAAAAGGCAGGAGCGCCATCTGGCGGGCCTTTTTGATCGCGTCGCTCACCTTGCGCTGGTACTTCAGCGAGTTGCCGGTGATGCGGCGGGGCAGCATCTTGCCCTGTTCGTTGAGGAACTTTTTGAGGAACTCAACGTCCTTATAATCGATGTACTTGATGCCATATTTCTTGAAACGGCAGAATTTCTTCGGGCGCTTCTCGTTTTTAATGGCGGTCAGGTACTTGATTTCATTTGCTTTAGCCATTGTTTACCTCCGCTGCTTTTTCGGTTCCGGTAGGTACGCCATTTCTTTTGCGGCCATTGTACTCGACGGCGTATTTATCGAGCTTGGTTACCAGGTGACGGAGCACGCTCTCATCACGAAGAAGCTGGATCTTCAGCTTCTCATTGAAGTCGGATGGCGCAGTAAATTCCAGCACCCAGTACAGACCGGTGGTCTTTTTCTGGATGGGATACGCCAGTGATTTCAGTCCCCAGGGATTCTCCGCTACGATCTGGCCACCGTTGTCGGTCACCATACCGGCGAATTTCCTTTGAGCGGCTTTGAATTCATCGTCGCTCAGGACAGGGGTAAAAATCACCATCAATTCGTAATTGTTCATTTCCCTGTTAGGTTTAAATAAAAAAATAAATGGGTCGCAAAGGTAGGGCTTTTGGCCGGAAATCCAGCACTGCAGCGGTGTTAAAGTGAATAAAAGTGATCCGGAATGAGGAATTTGAAATTAGGAATTGGATGCGGGGGTGAAGCCCTTTACCGGTAGCATATACCTGTCTGAAAGCAGGCAATTATTGAAATTTCAATTACATAGAAGTTATAAGGCTCTGTGTTTCAGCAACGTATGGGGCGATCTCGTCAATAGCCAGCTGATATCATGTGCTTTTTAATTCCAACCCTAATTCTCAATTCGCAATTCCCGGATCAAACGGCGCGCAGCTGGGCGGAAGGGTCGCTGAGCCGCACGTCCAGCACCTTCAGCTGGAGGTTTTTCTCCCCGTTCCATTCATTTTCATCGATCTTGAACACAATGTCCAGGGGTTTGGGCGCCGCCACCAGCGGCATTTTACGGGCCAGGTCGAACCCGATACCGGTGAGGGTAACGCCGTCCTGCTTCAGCACAAACCGCAGGTGCTTGTCTTTCACCACCTTGCTGTAGCCGGTATTCCAGACCTGCCGGGCCACAAAGGTGGGGTTCAGGTTGTCCGGACCAAAGGGCTCCATCTGGCGGATGATCTCATAAAACGCCTGGCGGATGTCTTTAAAGGTAATCTCGGCATCGATCAGGAGTTCCGGGATGAGCAGGTCGGGGTGGATGGAAGCCTGCACCACTTCTTCAAACTTCTGGCAGAAAGCATCCACCTTATCCGTTTCGAGGGTCATGCCGGCCGCATAAAAATGGCCGCCGTATCCCAGGAGGAGGTCCTTGCACTGGTGGATGGCCTCGTACACATTGAAACCGGCTACGCTGCGGGCCGATCCCGCCACGTAATCGCCCGACTGGGTGAGCACGATCGTGGGGCGGTAATAATAATCAATAAGCCGGGAAGCCACGATGCCCACCACGCCTTTATGCCAGTGGGGCTGGAACAGGACCGTCGAGTGCCGGTTGAGCATGGCCACATCCCCCTGAATCAGGGCAAGGGCCTCTTCGGTGATGTTGGAGTCGGCCTCCTTGCGGGTGAAATTGTCGGCGTGGAGCTGCTCGGCCCACTGGATGGCTTCGGCGTAGGTTTGCGCCACAAACAGCTGAACGGCCTTGCGGGCATCGTCCATCCGCCCGGCAGCATTCACCCGGGGAGCAATCATGAACACCAGGTTCTGGATGAGGATCTCTTTATTATATCCGCTGAGAAAGGAAAGGGCCTTGATGCCCAGGTTCGGTTCGGAATTGGCTTTCCGGAGGCCGTAGTAGGCCAGCACCCGGTTTTCCCCCGTCATGGATACAATATCGGCGGCAATGGCGGTAGCCACCAGGTCGAGGTAGCGGTGAGCCGTACTGTCGGGCAGTCCCAGCGCGCGGCAGAGCGCCGTAATAAGCTTGAAGCCCACCCCGCAGCCGCAGAGTTCCTTAAAGGGGTAGGGACAGTCTTTTTGTTTCGGGTTGAGAATGGCCACAGCCGCCGGCAGTTCCTTGTCGGGCAGGTGGTGGTCGCATACAATAAAGTCGATGCCCCATTCCCGTGCATAGGCGATCAGGTCCACCGATTTGATGCCGCAGTCCAGCGAAATGATCAGGGTATAGCCCTGTTCCCGGGCAAAGTCGATCCCCGCCTTGCTGATGCCATAGCCTTCACGGTAGCGGTGGGGGATGTAAAATTCCGTATCGGGGTGCCGTTCGCGCAGAAACTGGTACAGGCAGGCTACGGCCGTGGTTCCGTCCACATCATAATCGCCGAAGACAAGGATCTTTTCGCCCTGGCTGAACGCCTGAAGCACCCGTTCCACCGCCTTGTCCATATCCTTCATGAGAAAAGGGTCGTGCAGGTCGGAAAGCTGGGGGCGGAAGAAAGCCCGGGCCTGGTCATAGGTGCCGATTCCCCGCTGCACCAGCAGGTCGCAGAGCACCCGGTGGATCTTCAGCTCCCGGTGCAATGCATCCACTTTGTCCGCCCGGGCGGGAGTGACCCGCCAACGTTTCTCTTTACTCATGGGGAGGGATATCTATTAATATTTGCGGTCAGTAACGAAATGAACGAGGTCTTCAAAACCCGACCGGATCTCAGAAGGGGGGAAGGTATGTAAAAGTTGCAAGGCTTCCTGCTTGTAGGCGTTCATTTTACCAATGGTATAGTCTATTCCGCCGGTTTGCTTCACTACATCAATGACGTAGTTCACCTTCGCCTTCCGGGTGTTCTCGTTCTTGATGATATAAATTAGCTCTTTCTTTGTTTTCCGGTCCACATTATTGAGGGTGAAAATCAGCGGAAGGGTCAGCTTTTTTTCCTTGATGTCGTTGCCGGTGGGTTTGCCTACGTCGGCGCCGTCGTAATCGAAGAGATCGTCCTTGATCTGGAAGGCAATGCCCACCTTTTCGCCGAACTCCATCATCTTGCGCGCCTGCTCCTCGTCCTGCCCGGCCGACCAGGCCCCGGCGGCGCAGGCAGAGCCCAGCAGGGAAGCGGTCTTGTTGGCGATGATCTCGAAGTACACGGCTTCGTCCAGGTTGAGTGACCGGGATTTTTCCATCTGCAGCAGTTCGCCCTCGCTCATCTTCCGGACGGCGTTGGTCAGGATCTGCAATATGCGGAAGTCGTTGTTATCCAGGGAGAGCAGTAAACCTTTTGCTAACAGGTAATCCCCAACCAGCACGGAAACCTTATTCTTCCACAAAGCATAAACTGAGAAAAAACCTCTACGTTCGAGGGAGTCATCTACCACGTCGTCGTGCACGAGGGTGGCCGTATGGAGGAGCTCGACGAGGGAAGCGGCCCGGTAAGTGGATTCGTTTACCTCACCGCAAAGCTTAGCCGAAAGGAAAACGAACATCGGGCGGAGCTGCTTGCCCTTGCGTTTGACAATGTAGCGCATGATCCGGTCGAGCATCGAAACATGACTGCTGACCGCCTCCCTGAATTTGACTTCAAAGATATCCAGTTCCTTTTCTATGAGCTTAACGGGTAGCTGCATTCGTAATTGGGCGGAAAGGTACGATGGGCATTTCATTCTACCGCATCCTCCGGTCAATTGGCAGTCCCGTGGTATAAGAATTGCACACTGTGTGCTGGCAAAATGCGATAAATTGAAAATTACCGGGTTGTAATATTTTTCATTTTTGGTAATTGTATGTCAATTTATATTTTTGCGCTTGATTAGGACATTGTTTTTAAATTTTAAAAATTAGTTATGGCAAGCAAAAAGTACTCGTTCTTAGGAGGTATTTTATGCCTGTTGGCATCGTACGGTTTCGCACAAACGACCGGGACTGGCACCGGTACAGGAATGGGAACCGGGTACGATGTAGCAGACTCATCCGTAGTTCCCTCGAGAAGAATGCCCCAGCACACTGAATTCATGAACGGAACCTACAACTTCCCGGCAAAGCCGCGGAACCAGTGGGAGATTGGTGTTAAAGGTGGTCTGTTCAATGTTAGCGGTGATGTGGCTTCTCAGATTGCCCCTGGGTTCGGGTTACACATCAGAAAGGCTTTGGGTTATGTGTTTTCGCTCCGACTGGAGTACATGTACGGCATCGGCCGTGGTCTGAACTGGACGCGTACCGGAAATCCTGGTCCGTACTGGCAGAATCTGGGTTATACGCCCGGCAACTTTGTTTATTATAACTACAAGACTACCGTTCAGGACCTCGCCCTGGAAGGTATCTTCACCCTCAACAACATTCGTTTCCACCGCGCCAAGACCGGTTTCAACGTTTATGGTATCGCCGGTTTCGGTGCTACGATGTACGATACCCGGATCAACGCCCTCGGCGCCAACAACGCGGTGTACAACTTCAACGGTGTAACCAACTTCAACCAGTGGAAAAACCGCAAGGACGTACGCGACCAGCTGAAGAACATCTTGGACGACACGTATGAAACCCAGGCTGAAAACCATGGTGACCGCCGTCCGAAGCTCTTCGGCAACACCTTCAAGCCCGTAGGTCATATCGGTGCCGGTGTCGCCTTCAAGCTGAACAACCGCATCAACCTGGCGATTGAAGACCGCTTCACCGTTACCAAAGACGACCTGCTGGACGGTCAGCGCTGGGCAGAGCAAACCACGGCTGAAAACGTGCTCACCCGTGATTACGACACCTATAACTACTTTACCGTTGGCCTGAACTTCAACCTCGGCGCCAAGTCGGTAGAACCCCTGTGGTGGCAGAACCCGCTGGACTATGCGTACAGCGAGATCCGCAACCCCCGCCTCATGCGCCTGCCCAAGCCCGTACTTCCGGATGCTGACGGCGACGGTGTAACCGACCAGTTCGACCAGGAGCAGACTCCTCAGGGCTGCCCGGTTGATTCCCATGGTGTTAGCCGCGATACCGACGGTGACGGCGTGCCCGACTGCCGCGATAAGGAACTGGTTACCCCCACTGTTTGTCAGCCTGTTGACGCCGACGGTGTTGGTAAGTGCCCCTGCCCCGACAGCTGCGGAGCGATCCGTCCTGATTCCAATGCCTGCGCCGCTGCACTGGGTGCGCTGCCGAGCATTACCTTCCAGGGCAACACGGT
>DATAGL010000034.1:0-2015 GCA_036263755.1 Chitinophagaceae bacterium
TATTTCATCAATAGCCCGGAAGCACTTACCGGCATTTTTCACCTCGAGCTCAACGGCCTGCAGCACGTGGCCGCCCGGTCGGTCCAGCTGGAGCTGACCCTTTCCCCGGGCCTGCAGGCAGACCGGGTTTACGGCAGCCAGCCGGAACGGAAGGGAAATACCCTGACCTTCCGTTTCCAGGACCTGATTTCCGAAGACCGGAAAGGCATCCTCGTCCGGTTCCTTCTGAAGCAGCCGGTCACGGGCCCAATACCTATTTCAGTAACCCTCACCTGGAAGGAACCGCAATCCGAATCGGTTTCCCGGTTGCAGCAGGTCCATACGTTAGAGCCGGCGGCCGATACCGGCACGTACCTGCGTTCCTTCAATGAGGAAGTCATCCGCCAGGCCCTGGGCGTATTGAGCAACGAGGAGCTGGAAGCAAGTTTTTCCGAAGCGGACAGGGGGCACTTCGCCGACGCCCGCAGGCGGCTGCGCCGGAACCATGCTTACCTGGGGGCACATCCCGGGTACCTCGAACGGTCGGTTGCCCTGCAGCAGATGGACTCGCTTACAACGGCGTACGCGAAAGCCCTGCAGGGAGCGGAACAATGGAATGCCGACACGCTGCGCCTGGTGCAAAAGACCCACCGGCTGGCCAGCTACCGCCTGCGCAATAAGAAGGGGAAATAAAAAAGCCGGCACAGGGCCGGCAGGAAATATGTTGTACGCAGGATTAAATGATATCCATAGCCAGTACGAAGGAAGTGGTCACAAAAGGTATGATCAGCGTGAGCCAGGGCCAGTGACCGACGATGGCCAGGAGCAGGGCCGCCGTAGAGAGGAAGAACACGAGCCAGTACAAACCTTTAGACCGTTTTTTCATTTCCATGAGCGCAGTTTTGGCGCAAAAATAGGGTAGAAGCCCCAATTTTGCTACGACACCTGAATAAGTTTACCTCCTACCTTTGCTTGGTTTTATTATTTTCGCCGCTTATCGTGTTTGACGGACACATCTATTCGCGTTCGCGACTGCATAATACTCTATAGGGATGAAAATTGATTTTTTCTTACGCTTTCATACGAAATTCGGACAACAACTGGCTTTAACCGGATCCATCCCTGAACTGGGAGGCGGCGATCCCGGTCAGGCCCTGGCGCTGGCTTATTACAACGAGGAATGCTGGCACCTTTCGGTAGATATCGATCCGGAGCAGCACCCGGAGTTCCGCTACCGCTACCTATTTACCGATACCGACGGCAGCACGGCGCGCGACGGCGAAACCGAAAGGGTCCTTCAACTGGATAAGGCCGGTACGCAACTGACCGTAATAGATACCTGGAACTACAGCGGCGCTTTTGAAAATGCGTTCCTGACGGCGCCTTTCCAGGAAGTATTCAACAACGGAACAAAAGAGGGAAAAGCCAAAAAGCGGCCCGGTGCCACCCATACCTTCAAAGTGAAAGCCCCGCTGCTGCCGGCCGGCCAGTGCATCTGCCTGCTGGGCGCCGCTTCCGGACTGGGTTCCTGGAATACCGAACAGCCGCTGCGCCTTTCGCGGTCCGGTTCCTGGTGGGTGGGCGCAGCCGACCTTTCCGGCGCCTCCTTTCCCCTGACCTATAAATACGGGATCTGGGACGATAAAAAGAACACCTTCCTCCAGTTCGAAGCAGGCGAAGACCGCAGGCTTTTTAACGTACAACCGGGCACCGGCCCTACCATCGTGCACGATGGCTTTGTCCGCCTGCCTGGCCTCACCTGGAAAGGCGCCGGGGTGGCCATTCCGGTGTTCAGCCTGAAAAGCGCCAATTCCTTCGGGGTGGGTGAATTTTCCGATATCAAGCTGCTGGTTGACTGGGCGGCCTCCACGGGGCTGAAGCTCATCCAGCTGCTGCCGGTAAATGATACCTCTGCTTCGTTTACCTGGACCGATTCGTATCCTTATGCAGCCATTTCCACCTTTGCCCTGCACCCGCTGTATATCAACCTGACGAAAGTGGCCGGTAAAAAAGGGGCTTCCATGGTCAAGGCACTG
>DATAGL010000035.1:0-2023 GCA_036263755.1 Chitinophagaceae bacterium
ACAGATGCTGCCGGATGGCCCGGCCATCTACCAGGGTGATGTGATGGCCGATATCACCGTGCCCAATACCGTACCGGCTTATATCGCCGGCCGGGTCACCAGCCAGGAGGCCGGCGGGTGGAACTGGGACCAGCTGCGCAACATCAATTATTTCCTGGAGCATTACGACAACCCGGCGATTGCCCAGTCGGCCCGGAACCATTTCGGGGGCATCGCCCGCTTTTTCCGCGCCTATTTTTACTACAATAAGGTAAAGCAGTTTGGTGCGGTTCCCTGGTATAGCAAAACGATCGGGGTAGAGGATACAGCCCTTCTTTACAAACCGCGGGACCCGCGTACCCTGGTGATGGATTCGGTGCTGGCCGACCTGAACTATGCCATTGAAAACATTTCCGGTGCGAAGGATAACTCCAGTACCCGGATCACGAAGTGGGTGGCCCTGGCTTATAAGTCGCGCATCTGCCTGTTTGAAGGCACGTTCCGTAAGTATCACCCCGAGTATGGCCTGCCGGATGCCGGCAAGTGGCTGCAGGAAGCGGCCGATGCGGCCGACCAGCTGATCAGGAGCGGCCAGTACCGGCTTCAGAGCACCGGGGCTCCGGAAAAGGATTACCGGTCCCTGTTTACCAGCGAAAACCCGCAATCCAACGAAGTGCTGCTGGCGGCGGTGTACAACAATTCGCTGAAGCGCTGGCACAATGCGGCCTGGTGGTTCAACAGCGCCACGCTCGGCGCTCGGCTCGGATTGTCCAAGTCGTTTGTCAATACCTACCTTAACAGCGATGGCACCCCCTTTACCACGAGGCCGGGGTATGATACCCTGTATTTCCCCTCCGAAGTGAAGGGCCGGGATATGCGCCTGCAGCAAACCATCCGCATGGGCGGCTACAAGCGCACCGACGGGTCGGCAGCGCCGCCGGATTTTACGGTCACCTATTCGGGCTACCAGATCCAGAAGTATTCGCTGGACGACAAATATTTCGATACGCGGACAGAAAGCTTCAATTCCATACCCATCATGCGGTATGCGGAGGTGTTGCTGAACTATGCGGAAGCGAAGGCGGAACTGGGCAGCCTCACCCCGGCGGACTGGGACCTCACCATCGGCGCCTTGAGAAAAAGGGCCGGTATACAGAACACACCGGTGCCGGTGACGGCCGATCCTTATATGGCTGCCTATTTTGAGCAGGACAGCAACGACCCGCTGATCCTGGAGATCCGGCGGGAGCGGGGTGTGGAACTGGCCGTGGAAGGCCTGCGCTACGACGACCTCCGACGCTGGAAGGAAGGCAACCTGCTGGAGCGCGTGTACGACGGCATCTATGTGCCCGGCAAAGGCCAGCTGATCGACCTGAATGAGGACGGTAAGTTCGATGTGAGCTTTGTGGACCAGATCCCGGCCAACAAGGTACCCGGGGTGGTGTATTTCGTGCTGGACGGCACCAATGCCCGGCTGTCGGAAGGCGATAAAGGCAACCTGCTCTGGCTGGGCAATATCCAGAAGCAGTATGAAGACGAAGGCAGCGGCGACCCGCTGGTCCGCAGCAGGCGGTACCTGTACCCCATACCGTTCAATGCCATCGTACTGAACCCCAGGCTGCAGCAAAACCCGGGCTGGTGATATACCCTGCTGTTCAGCAAAATGAAATCTTAATCTGGCTTTTAATTCGAGCGCATGCACACAAAAGGAAAACGCCTCTTATTGTTCTTGATGGCACTGCCCTGCCTCGTCCTTCAGGCGCAGGACTCCGCGAAAAAGAAGATCCTGCTGCCGGATATTCCCGGGTATAAAACGCTTCGCTGTGACTTTCACATGCACACCGTGTTTTCCGACGGGCATGTATGGCCGACCTTCCGCGTGCACGAAGCGGTACGGGATGGCCTGGATGCGATCTCGCTGACGGAGCACATCGATTTTGAAGGACAGCCGGAGGATATCAAACGGAATTACAACCGGGCCTATGAGCTGGCTGCAGCAGCGGCCAAGAACAAGGACCTGCTGATCATACGGGGGGCTGAAATT
>DATAGL010000036.1:0-5535 GCA_036263755.1 Chitinophagaceae bacterium
AGTTGAAGCGGCGTACTTTATACGGGCAGTTGTTGGCGCAGTAGCGGGTTCCGATACAGCGGTTGTATGCCATCTGGTTCAGACCTTCCGAGTTGTGCATGGTGGCGGCCACCGGGCAAACGTTCTCGCAAGGGGCATTATCGCAGTGCTGGCAGAGCATCGGCTGGAACACCACAGCTTTCAGGTCGTCCGGGTTGTTGGCGTCGGATACAAAGTAGCGGTCGATCCGCAGCCAGTACATTTCATGGGCCCGAAGCACTTCGCTCTTACCTACCACCGGTACGTTGTTCTCGGTATGGCAGGCTACCACGCAGGCGTGGCAACCGATACAGGAGTTCATGTCGATGGACATGCCCCACTTCGGCCCCGGCTGCACATGGTCGCCATAAAGAGTGGCTTCCTTGCGGTAATCGCCGGTTTTGCTGGCGTAATCCTTAGCAAGCTCTTCGCGGAATTCAGTATAGCGTTTCGGATTCTGCAGGAAGGTGGCCATTGTCGTTTCCTTTACCACTTCCGTACGTCCTTCGTACGAATTGTGGATCTGAATCTGGGCAACCTTATGCGTACCTACCGTTTTTTCCGATACGGACACGGCAGGGTTGAAATAATCTACCGTGCGGCCATTGAAGCGCGCAAAGGGATAAACGTTCTGTCCTACACCATCTGCTGCCTTGCCCAGGGTCGCGGAACGTCCGTAACCAACGGCTATGGCAATGGTATTGGCGTTCATACCCGGGATCACCAGCACCGGCACCTTAGCAGTATGACCGTTAAAGGAAAGCTCGATCATCGGCTTGTCAGGATAGTATTCGTAGTCCACCCCTTTATAATCGATGCCCAGCTGGTCGGCTTTGGCAGCCGAGATCATGGCGTAGTTGTCCCAGGTCGCTTTCGTAATGGGATCGGAGAGTTCCAGCAGCCAGGGGTTACCCGCCTGCTTTCCGGCACCCATGCCTACTTTCTGGTAAATCACCACTTCATCTTTTCCGGCACGGGGCGCTGCTGCAAGGGCAGCTACTGCACCGGCCACACCACCGCCGTTGAATCCGGCACCGCCTGTCACTACAGGGGCCGCGGGGCGGGCGGGAGCCGTGGTATCGGCAGCATTGGCCGTAGTATTTCCGGCTGTTGCGCTCTCCGTATTTTGCTGATTTACGCTGGTATTCACCTGCGGCTCATTGCGGAGTCGGTTTACCTGCTCACCGGTCTGACCGGTAGCTGCCACCAGGTTGCCGAAGGGCGAAGAGATGGGACGCATGCCTGCGCTTTCTACCACACCGTCCTGGAGGGCTTTCTCAAAACCTTGGGGACCGCCCAGCCGTCCGGCCCAGAAAGCACGGAAGTAGGTATCGTAATCGGTATTGTTACCGGCCCATTTCAGCAGGGAAGTCTGCCAGGGGCGGGTTTTGAACAGGGGAGCAATGGTGGGCTGCAGGAAGGAGAAGTAGCCGGCTTTGGGCTCTGCATCTCCCCAGCTTTCCAGGTAATGGTGCGTCGGCACGGCGTACTGGCAAAGGGCCGTGGTCTCGTCCATCTTTTCGTTAAAGGAAACGGAAAGCCGCACGCGCTTCAGTCCGTCGATAAATTTCTTCGGTTCAAAATATTCGTAAGCCGGGTTGGCTTCGTAAATGAGCAGGGCTCCGATGCGGCCGGCGTTCATATCGTTCACCAGCGTCACCATATCGGTATCGATACCTTGCTTCGTCAGCTGGGGCTGGGCCCAGTTGATGGTAGTGCCGTTGGCGCCGATCAGGCTGTTGATGGCATTGACCACCGTTTGTACGTTCGGGTCGTTGGAACCGCACACCACTACTCCGGCGCCGCGGTTGGCTTGCAGCACCTGGGCCGCTTTCTGGATGCCGGCACGGAGCTTGGCGTCAGCGATGTTCACGGAAGCCTGTCCGCCCAGTGCCTGGTAGAGGGCCAGTACCACCTGTCCGGTTTCACTCGGGCGGTGCGTATAGCGCTCATCGGCGCAGGCACCGGTAACCGAAAGAAAAGATTCGAACTGGATGTGTTTGCTCATTTGCGGCCGGGCCTCGTTGATCTTGCGGCCGGCGGCGTATTTGCGTCCGTTCTCCACCTGGTTCATCCAGGTACCGAGGAAGTCGGCACCGATGCTCACGATGGCGCGGGCACGGTCGAATTCGTAGGTAGGCAGCGCGCGGCGGCCGAAGGAGGCTTCGTTCGCCTGCAGCATGCCGGAGTAAGAAACGGCGTCGTATTGAACGTGGCGGCTACCGGGGTAGCGGCCGAGGAATTCAGAGATGGCCTGGCGGGTAGAAGGCGATACCACCGTGGAGGTCAGCAGCACAACGGGTGCGCCGCCCAGTCCGGCCAGTGCGCTTCCGATCTGGCGGTCCAGCTGGTCAAACGTGGGGATCTCTTCCCACTTGTTACCGTTGCGGCGCTGCGGGTGCGTCAGGCGGTGGATATCGTACAGGTCCAGTACGGAAGCCTGCGCCCGGGGCGAGGTACCGCCCAGTGTATAGGAGCAGAGCGTATTGCCTTCGATCTTGATGGGACGTCCGTCGCGTACTTTGGCTACGATAGGCAGCACTTCACCATCCACAACAAACGTGGTGGCATAATACTTGGCCACACCGGGTGTTACCTCTTCGGGACGGTTCACATAGGGGATGGCTTTGCGGACCGGTTGCTTACAACTGGCCAAAGTAGCAGCAGCTGTACTGAAACCCAAATACTTAAGGAAGTCGCGGCGGGGGGACTTTGCATCCAGCAGGCCTTTCCCGTCGAGGTCTTCAAACGGCAGCTCTTCCTTGAATTCGTCTTGATTCTGCTTTTGAAAACGGTCCTTATCATTCAGCTCAGCGAAACTTTGCCAATACTTTTTATCAGGCATATATCAGGTTGAAATGTTTGTAGGTTGTCCCCGCCGGGCGGGATGGTTCAGTCTTATCTCGTCTGCACACCTGCTCTTCCGCAGGTGGGCATATCTGTATTAATAGTGGCACTTCTGACACTCCAGTCCGCCGATGTCCTTCACGGTAACGCTGTCCAGCCTGCCGCTGTTCAGGTCATTGTGAATTTTCTCATACATGCTGTAGAACCGGTTGCCCGAGGAATCCTTCTTGTTGAAGAAATCCACTTTCGAGTCGCGGTGGCAGTTGATACACCAGCCCATGCTCAGCTCGGAGAACTGGAATACTTCGTCCATTTTGTTGATTTCCCCGTGGCAGGTCTGGCACTGTACTTTACCGGCGCGGATGTGCTGGGCGTGGTTGAAGTACACGTGGTCAGGCAGGTTGTGGATCTTGATCCACTCGATGGGCTTGGCTTTGGCCGGGTCCCAGTTCTGGCCCGGGGTAAAGCCGGCGTATTCGTACAGCTTCTGGATCTGGGCCGTACCGTTGATCTCGTTACCGGCTTCATCGAACAGCTTCGGACCCTTCTCATACGTAGAGATGGCCTTATGGCAGTTCATACATACGTTCAGCGTGGGAATGCTGGCGTGCCTGCTTTCCCAGGCGTTGCCGTGGCAGTAGAGACAGTTGATCTGGTTGACGCCGGCATGTACCTTGTGCGAGAAATAGATGGGCTGTTTCGGCTGGTATCCCTGCTGGCGGCCCAGTCCCACAGCGCCCTTGCCCACGAAATAGCCGCCTACCACGAAGAACAGGATAGCGAACAGGGCGATGTAAATCTTATTGCGGTAGAAGGGCACCGGCTCGGGGCGCTGGATGCCTTCGGTATCGTCGGAGAGCTTTTTCAGGTTGGAGTTGATCGCCATCAGGATCAGGAACAGCAGCGCCAGCACCAGGGAGATGATCCCGAACAGGAGGGCGTTGGAGTCGGAAGCCTTGTCGGGGTCGTCGCCGGGCTTTTGAGCTCCGGTTCCGCCTGCATCCTGGGGCGTGGTTACATAAGTGATGATGGCGTCGATCTGCTCGTTGGTCAGCTGCGGGAAGGCCGGCATGATCTGGCCGTTGTATTGCTTTTGCAGCGCTACCGTATAAGGATCGGTGGGGATGTAAGCGGCGGGGTTATGAATCCACTTGTACAGGTTTTCGCGCTCTGTCCATGGACCGCGTTCGGTAACGCCGGCCAGTGCGGGGCCCGTCAGGTTCTTGTTGATGGCATGGCAACTCTGGCAGTTTTGCTGAAACAGGGCTTTGCCATCCTGGGCGATCACGGAAGTTATAGAGAAGAAGAGAAGAAGTCCTATCAATGCAGTCTTTCGCGCTAAAGGCTTATAAAAAATCATAGATACTCGGAATCTAAAATGTGGATAATTTCCTGAATCGGCTGCAAAAATATGACAGGAATTTTACAAATTACTTAAGTTGTTAAATTTTTTTTAGCCCGCTACTGGCTTGAATTTCAGCGCATTTTCAAGATGCATTTACCCTGCTTTGTCAGCCCCCGTCAGAACGTCATTTGAACGACGTTTCCGGTGCTTCAATGTGAAAATCGGGGAAAACCATTACAGGCTTTCGCATCCTGTTTAACGGTTAATTTAGCACAACAGCAAAACCTCCACAATGCTGAAGCACCTGCAGGAAAAATGGAAGGTCAGCGGCCGGGAACTCCTGGTTGTTCTCCTTGTTTTTGCCGTAACCGGTACCACCACGGCCTGGGTTTCCCGGTCCGCACCGGGCTGGCTGGGCCTGGGGCCGGAAGCACACGCGGCAGCCCGCTGGGGCCTGCGCCTCTTTATTTTACTGGTGGGTTACCCGGTGATCCTTCTAATCGTAGCCTTTCTTTTCGGGCAGTTCCCGTTTTTCTGGCGGTTCCAGAAACGACTGCTGCAACGCTTCGGCCTACGGAAAAGGTAGCTGATGAGGAAAGGATGTACGGTTTACGATGTATGATGTACGGAGGGATGGCTAATATTGGGTACACGCCATACGGATACCGGTTAGGAGGTACATTTTGGTACGTTCCGTTGGAGTCACATCGTAAATCGTACATCGTACACCGTACATCGAATTATCTTCGCGCTCGTGCAACAACTGAAAAAGATCGCCATTTTCGCTTCCGGGGCCGGTTCCAACGCCCGCCGGATCATTGAGCATTTCGAGGGCCATTCAGGGGTACAGGTTGCCCTGATCGTCTGCAACAAGCCCGGGGCCGGTGTACTGTCGGTTGCTGAAGAAGCCGGAATCCCTGCGCTCCTTATCGAGCGGGAGCGCTTTTTCCGTGGCGACGGTTACGTGCCCGGGCTGCAGGGTGCCGGTATCTCCTTTATTGTACTGGCCGGCTTTCTCTGGAAGATCCCCCAGGCGCTCATCGATGCTTACCCCCGGGGGATTGTCAACATCCACCCGGCCCTGCTGCCTAAATACGGAGGTAAGGGTATGTACGGCGCTTTCGTACACGAGGCCGTGATTGCAGCCGGCGAATCCGTATCGGGCATCACCATTCACTGGGTGGACGAGCACTATGATCACGGCGATGTCATCCTCCAGGCCGAATGCCCTGTCCGGCCGGACGATACCCCCGAAGCCCTGGCCGCGCGCATCCACGAACTGGAGCACGCTCACTATGCGCGGGTAATTGAGAAGATTTTGGAAA